>JAITHJ010000036.1 GCA_031280035.1 Spirochaetaceae bacterium
TGGCGAAAAGACAGAATGTACCCCAACGCCCGCAAGACGGCGTAAATAATACGAACACGGTTCAAAGCAATCCGGGAAGCGTAATCGCCCTGCACACGCTGTTCTCTGAACAGCGTTCATATTCAGGACAACCCGCCTCAGAGGCTCAAGCCGCAGAGTTAGAGGCTCAAGCCGCAGAGTTAGAGGCTCAAGCCTTGCAGTTAGAGGCTCAAGCCGCGCAGGCGGCGGCTCAGGCCGCGCAGTCGGAGGCTCAAGCCGCGCAGTCGGAGGCTCAAGCCGTGGCGGCGGCGGCTAAAGCCGTGGAGGCGTGGGCTAAAGCCGCCGAGGCGGGGGCTATAGCCGCGGGGTCGGGGGCTATAGCCGCCGAGGCGGGGGCTATAGCCGCGGGGTCGGGGGCTATAGCCGCGGGGCCGGGGGCTATAGCCGCGGAGCTGACGGCTATAGCCGTGGAGCTGGCGGCTATAGCCGCGGAGGCCACGGCTCTAGAACCGGAGGACGTGGATCAAGCCGAACAGCTGATGGCTCGCGCCGTGGAACTGGAGACGCGCGCCGCGGTGCTGGATATTCGCGCCACCGGGATGGGGATTCCAGCCGCAGAGGAACAGATACAAATACAGAGAAGGAGAGATATACTATGAGCTCAGATTGGCTGCCCCGTTCGCGGGAAAGCGTCCTTGCGATGGCAAAGGACTGGACAACGGTTATCGGCGGGAAGTTTTCCACGTGGAATATTCCGGCGGACGTGAATAAGGACATAAATACGCTGACGCAGGAGGCGGAAAGCGCGCTGGAGACAACGAAGACCGAGAGCACGCGTACGCCGGTAACAATAGCGCGGTGCAAGGAAACTTTTGAGAAACTTGCCGCCTTTATGCGCGATGTAAAACGGCGCTACTTCCTTGAGCCGCCCCTGACGGATTCGGATCTTATCAGCCTCGGCTTAAAGCCGCCGGATACGATACATACGCCGAGCGGCGCGCCCACGGCGCAGGTTACCATCGAAACGTATCTTGTAGGGCGGCACGAGCTGGGAATTAAAATCGTCTATGTTACCGGCAATCCGCATGATCCGGCGAACAAGGGCTACCGCGTCTGGTACAGCGTGGTGGAAGGCGGCCAAACGCCGCCCGCGGAACCGCAGGATTTGCGCGAGTCGTTCTACACCAAGAGCAAAAAAGACCTCATTGATTTTGATTTTGGCGACTCAGGCAAGACGGCGTATTTCGCCGTGCAGATTGAAAACGAGGGCAGGAAAGGGCCGTGGGGCCCGCTTATCAGCGCGCTGATACCGTAACGCGGGGCTTTACAAACAAAGCGGGATGAGATAGACTGTAAAGTGAAAAGATAAACTGTATAGTATAAGGACGGCGCCTATGGACTATTATATGTCGCATGACAGCAGAGTAGCCCGCTTAATGGTCGATTCGGGCTGGTTTTTTGAAGAAACGCCCATTAAGTCGCGCCGCCCCTATCCGGTTGAGGAGATAAAGTGGAAATATATTTTCAGCGGAATACATTTTTCCAGTGGAATAAGGCGGGCCATGATATTTCAGCCCTGCGACGGAACGCGGCGGATGAGCGCGTTTACCGTCCTTAAAAAGATTATAGCGAATCTGCCGCCATGGTACTACGAATAAAACAACCGCTCACACAATCAACAGAAGCGAACCCGTCCGGCGCAGGCGCGTTCCGCGCCGCCGCAGCCCCCTCCAGAACGCGGGGGGGGGGGGAGAAGTTTTTTTTCCGGCCTTAAACGCCGGTTTACCCCCCTATTTAACGGCGAAACACCGTGTATAAGCCCGTTTACAGGCTGTAACGGTTTTTGCAGGCGGTTTGATTATGCGTGAACGCTGTCCGGCGGTAAAAAACAAGCCCCGCCGGAAAATTTTGAACGTCATCAAGGAAGGTAAACATAGATGAAATTAAAATACAGGCTCAGTATTATTGTAGTCATTGTTTTAGTGGTTACAACGGTGTTATTAGCCGGGTCGCTGCTGACACGCTCCTCTAAGGAGATAGTAAAGCTGAACATTGAGAGTATTACGCGCATGGCCGCCACCCGCGCCGAATACTGGAAGGCCCGGGAAGAAGGCTATATTAAGGCGATTCGCTCGTTGGCCAACATAATGGCCGATTACGAGACGGTGGCCCCCGAACAGCGGCGGACAATGTACAACAACATGCTTTACGGAACGCTGACGTCGGAACCCAACGTGCTGCTGATTTACACCGTCTGGAAACCCAACTCCGTAGACGGAATGGACGCGCAGTTCGCGGGAAGGGCGGGGGCGACCGCCGCCGGACAGTACGCGGTAACCTATACGCGGGAGTCCGGCACGGTAACGTCCCGTACCACCGTTGAGACGAATATCGCCGCAACCATGGCGTATGTGAACAGTACCAAAAACAAGATTGCCAGCGTTGAGGACCCCATTCCCCGCAAGATAAACGGAACGGATACGTTCGTGATCCGCATGATGGTTCCCATTGTCAATCCCGCTACCAACGAAACGGTCGGCGGCGTGGGGCTTCTTTTCCGCATTGACCCGATACAGAGCGTGGTGGAGAAGACTATCGAAGCTAATGACGACATTGCCATCATGGCTATCTATACCAGCAATAGTTGTATCATTGCAAGCTACCAGCCTGACCGCGTAGGCAAGCTGATGTCCGAGACCAGTTCCATTCTCAACCAGTCTGACATCGTATCCCGCGCGCTCAACAACGGAGAAACAGCTCTCGCTAAATTGTATTCGCCGTTCATTCACACGAATGTCGAGTGTGTGGTGGTTCCTTTCGCCATAGCCGATTCCGGCAAAAACTGGGCGGTTATGATAGGCACTGCGGAAGATAGAATGATGGAAGAAGTCCGCGCGATGATACGGTTTACCGTTCTTGCCGAGTTGATTGCGGTGGTTTTAATCGCCGTGCTGATGTACCGGCTGATAAGCAGAGTGACAAGTCCGCTCAAGTCCATGACGGAAGCCTTCGGGAAAATAGGGGAGGGCGACTTTACCTGCAAGCTGGCGGTACGCACCAAAGATGAAATCGGCGAAATATCCGCCTCTTTCAACCAGACCATAGAGAAGATAAAGAGCCTCATCGGCGCCATCAAGCAGCGGACTGAGGATTTGACCAATATCGGCACGGAGCTGGCCGCCAACATGACGGAGAGCGCCGCGGCGGTCAACGAGATAACGTCCAACATTCAAAGCATCAGAGGGCGGGTAACGAATCAGGAATCCAGCGTCATAAAGACCAACGGGGAGATGGAGCAAATCTCAGGCGAGATAGAGAAGCTCGACAATCACGTGGAACTACAGACGTCCAGCGTCTCGCAGTCGTCTTCGGCCATCGAGGAAATGCTGGCGAACATCCAGTCCGTTACGGCGACGCTCGTGCGCAACGCCGATAACGTGCGGGAGCTGATGGAAGCCTCCGAAGTGGGGCGCGCCGGACTGCAAGGGGTCTCTACGGACATTCAGGAGATAGCCCGCGAGTCCGAGGGCTTGCTGGAGATAAATTTGGTTATGGATAATATCGCCAGCCAGACCAACCTTCTGTCGATGAACGCGGCGATTGAGGCCGCGCACGCCGGAGAAGCGGGCAAGGGCTTTGCCGTAGTTGCCGATGAAATCCGCAAGCTCGCCGAGAATTCCAGTTCGCAGTCCAAGACGATCAGCGCGGTGCTCAAGAAGATGAAAATCGCCATCGACAAAATCACCTCTTCCACCGGCGATGTGCTTGGCCGGTTCGAAGCCATCGAGGGCGGTATCAAGACCGTCTCCGACCAAGAATCAAGCATCCGCAACGCGATGGAGGAACAGGGTCAAGGAAGCAAGCAGGTTCTGGAAGCCGTCTCGCAGTTAAACGAAATCACGCGGGAGGTGAAGGGCGGCTCGGCGCAGATGCTCCGCGGCAGCAAGGAAGTCATAGAGGAGAGCAAAACGCTGGAGCAGATGTCTCATGAGCTTTCCAACAGCATGGACGAAATCACGATTGGCGTGGAACAGATAAACATCGCGGTAACCCGCATCAACGATCTCTGCCATAAAAACCACGAAAATATCTCCGTTATGGTAAATGAAATCGGCGTGTTCAAAATGGAATAAACGGAAGGCGGCGGGCGGCGGGCAGTGTTCCCTGCCTTCGGGGGAAGCGGCATGAGCTATGCCCTCCGCCCTCGACCGCATAACTCAGCCCGAACCCCCTGAAACCGGACGGGACTACAACGGCGGCGGCGCGGACTGCTTGCCGTTTGCGCGCGGGTATGGTATTCTTGTTCCAGATTACATGACCGTTGAATGCGGTTCAGACGCGCGCCGGAAAAACGCCGGCAGGCGCGAAATTCTATCAGGAGTAACAAAATGGCAATAACAGCAGCGGACGTGAAGGCTTTGCGCGAGAAAACCGGCGCAGGACCTATGGAATGCAAGAACGCCCTTACCGAATGCGGCGGCGACAGGGAAAAGGCGGAAAAACTTCTTAAAGAAAAGGGGCTTGCCGCCGCGGAAAAACGCGCTGACCGCGCGACAAATCAGGGACGTGTTTCCATTAAGATAGCGGGCGCAAAGGCTGCGCTTGTTGAAATGTCAACGGAAACGGACTTCGTTGCGCGCAATCCAGAGTTCATCGCGCTCGGAGACGCTATCGCCGCGCGCGCGATTGAAAAAGGCATCGCCGCCCCTAATGACGAATTGAACGGCTTGGTTAAAGACCTCGCTACGAAAATACGCGAAAACATGAGCTTGAAACGCCTGTGCGTTGTCGAAGCAGGTCCGGGCGAATATATCGAAAGCTACATCCACGGCGACGGCGCAATCGGCGTTGTGGTGGTAATCGCCGCCGATAAACCGGAGATACTCGGACAGCAAGGCGTCAAATCCTTTGTCCACGACCTTGCCCTCCACATAGCCGCTTTTAACCCGCAGGCCGTTTCAAAAGACAAAATTGACGGCGCGCAAATCAGCGAGCAGCAGGAGCTTTTGCGCAAACAAATGGAAGGCGACGAAAAGCTCAAGGGGAAGCCGGCCGGCGTGCTTGAGGGCATCCTTAAAGGTAAAGTCGATAAATGGCTTTCCGCAATATGCCTCCTTGATCAAAACTTCGTTAAAGACGATAAACTTACGGTCGCCGCCGCGCTCGCCGGCGCAGGCAAGGCCGCCGGCGGTACGCTCTCCGTCAAGGATTACCGTTATTTCCGCGCCGGCTGCTGAAAAATAAGGCTGGGTATCGCTATGAATAAGGTTATTTCATCAACCGAAGACAGAATGAAAAAGTCTATCGCAAGCCTGAATGAAGCGTTTGCAGGAATTCGAACAGGACGGGCGCAGGCGGGTGTCTTTGATAAGCTGAAGGTCAACGCCTACGGAAGTCAGACAGCGCTTAAAGAAACGGCCTCTATTTCCGTTCCTGAAGCGCGGCTTGTGGTGATTCAGCCGTGGGATAAAACGCTTATCGGCGAAATAGAAAAAGCAATCCTTGCATCAGAACTTTCATTAAACCCGTCTAATGACGGCAAAGTTATTCGTATCTCAATTCCGCCGCTTACTACGGAACGGCGGAAAGAGCTTGTAAAATACGCCAAAGCGCAGGCCGAACAAATAAAGGTTGCCATCAGAAATATAAGGCGTGACGGCAATGAAGAGATAAAAAAACTCCTTAAAGACGGCCAAATAACCGAAGATGATGAGAGTAAGGGTTCCGCTGATTTGCAAAAGAAAACCGACTCGTACATTGAACAGATACAAAGGCTGCTCGATGAAAAGGAAAAAGAGATAACCGAACAATGATGCAGGTTCCTTGCCATATAGGGATTATTATGGATGGTAACGGCAGGTGGGCACAGCGGCGCGGCAGACCGCGTACAGACGGCCATCTTGAAGGCTTAAAAACCGCGCGCCGGATTGTTGAATCGGCAAACCGGCTGGGAATTTGTTATCTTACGTTGTACGTGTTTTCAACCGAAAACTGGAAACGCGCTGAATCTGAAGTAAACTTTATTCTGGGTCTGGTTAAACGTTATCTTGTCGCTGAGCTCGATTATTACCGTAAAGACAGGCTGCGCGTACGTTTCGCAGGAGATATGGCGGGACTTCCGCCGGAAATCGCCGTGGAAGTGCGCAAGGCCTGCGAAGATACAAAAGACTACGACGGCATGAATGTCGTGCTTGCGCTGAATTATGGCGGACGGGACGAGATTGTACGCGCGGTGTGCAAAGCCGCCGCCGCCGGCAAAGAAATTACCGGAGAGCTTATAGCGGCAAATCTTGATAATCCTGATGTGCCTGATCCTGATTTAATTATCCGTACCGCAGGCGAATTCAGAATAAGTAATTTTTTGTTATGGGAAGGAGCTTACGCGGAATACTATATATCAGACGCGCTCTGGCCGGACTGGACAGAAGAAAATCTTAAAGACGCTATAACTTCGTATGCAAAAAGGGAACGCAAATTCGGCGCGATAGTAAAATAATAATTGGAGCTTCAAATGAATAGTAAAATCAAAAACATTTTTGAAAGACTTTTTTCAGCCGCAGTTGGTTGTCCTGTAATTTTTGCATTGATTTATATTTTCCCTCAACAAAAGTATCTTGCGTTGAATATTTTTGTAATCGTCGTCTGTGTTCTTGGCGCAGTTGAATTCGCCGGAATACTCAAAAAGAAAGATATGGAGCTTTTTCTTGCCGAAGCCGTCATTTTAGGCGCTCTTCCTCCGATTGCAGCGACTCTATACGTCAGTTTTAACTGGAGTGTGTTTTGGATAGCCTCCGCTGTTCTTGTCTGCGTTCTTTATTGTTTGATGTCTTGCGCGTTCATGCCCGCCGGCAAACTTGATAAAGCGGGTTTGCGTCTTGCGGCGGGATTCTCTGTAATTTTTTACCCGGGTATGTGCATGTGCTGCATGATTTTTCTATCAAAGCTCGTGTTTGCGGATACCTTGATTATGGTTTTTCTTCTTACGGTAATTATGAACGACAGCGCGGCGTGGTTTTTTGGCATGTTGTTCGGGAAGAACAACAAGGGAATAATCGCGGCAAGCCCGAACAAAAGTATTGCCGGTTTTATCGGCGGTTTTGCCGGATCTATGACGGTTTGTATTGCCGCGTCTGTGATCAAACCAGATGTGTTTGTTACGATGATGTTTCCCTCAACGATTTCGGGCGTTATTCTTGGATTAACAACGGGCATTGCGGCAACCGTAGGCGACCTTGCGGAATCGGCGCTTAAACGCAGCGTTGGTTTGAAAGACTCAGGAATTCTTATACCGGGACGAGGCGGAATGCTTGATTCAATTGATTCAATTGCGTTTGCCGCGCCTGTATTTTATATCGTGTATAGAATATTGTTCATAGAATTATTTGTTATAAAATGAAGTCGTGTATGATCATACTCGGTGCGGGAGTAATGCAGGGGCCGGTAATGCGTATTGCGCGGGAACTCGGATATAAAACTGTGGCGCTGGACGGAAATCCGGACGCGCCGTGCCGTTCTATGTGCGACAGGTTCGAGAATATCGATTTAAAGGATACTGAAAATATAATACGGCTTGCTGAAACGCTTAAATCTGAAGGCGGCGCGCTTGCCGGAATTATGACGGCGGGAACGGATTTTTCCGCGCAGGTCGCTTTTGCGGCGGAGAAACTCGGCCTCCCCGGTATTCCGGTTGAAGCGGCCCTTGATGCGTCAGACAAAGAACGGATGCGCCGCCGGTTTACCGCCGCAGGCGTTCCGTCTCCGGCCTTTTGCATCCTGTGCGAACCGCCCGGAGATGATTTTGCGCCGCCTTTCCACTATCCTGTTGTTGTTAAGCCGGTTGATAATATGGGCGCGCGCGGCTGCCGGCTTGTCCGCAGTCCGAAAGAGCTCCGCGCAGCCGCCGAAGATGCGCTGCGATATTCACGAAGCTCGCGGGCCATTGTTGAAGAATACTTGGACGGACCGGAATTTTCTGTTGACGCGCTGGTCTACCGCGGTGAAATTTCAATATGCGGACTTGCCGAGCGGCATATTTTTTATCCTCCCTTTTTTGTAGAAATGGGCCATACTATGCCCGCTGAGATTACGCCGGAAACTGCGCGCATTGTGCTGGATACATTTTGCGCGGGTGTCCGCGCTTTGGGCATAGAAAACGGCGCGGCAAAAGGGGACATAAAATATACCACAAAAGGAGCTTTTGTTGGAGAAATTGCCGCGCGGTTGTCCGGCGGCTATATGTCAGGCTGGACATATCCGTATTCGTCAGGCGTTGAACCTATTCGTGGGGCTGTTTTGATAGCGGCAGGTATGCCGCCGGACATTATTCCTCCGCTGCGGTCGTGGACTTCGGCGGAACGGGCTTTTATATCAATACCCGGAACGGTTCGCGCAATAAGAGGCGTATCCGCTGCTGAAAAAAGATGGGGAATAAAAGATGTTTTTTTGCGCGTTCATGAAGGAGATAATGTGTTATTTCCCGTGAATAATGTTGAGAAATGCGGTAATGTAATAAGCGCCGCGCCGGATCGTTTTGAGGCGGTAAAGGCCGCCGAAGATGCTTCTCGCTCGATACTTATCGAGCTTGAGTCGCCGGATAAGGAAACGTCCGCGTTTCTTGCCGCGCCGCTGGATACGGAATTCCCGCCTTCGGCATATACTACGAATGGCGTACTTGCGGCAGCCTTGGAGAAAATACCTGAAGACGCCTTGTACTCAGGAGGAGAATTAACAGTTTCTCCATTTCCTAAGTTTATGAATGCTGCGCTTACTGATTATGCAGGAAGGCCGCCGGCGGAAAGTATGGACGCCGTACGAACGCTTACCGGCCTTCCGCTTGTGGAATGTGAAGGCGGCGTTCTTGGAAAAGAATTTTGGAGAGCGATGCTTAGGGGAGGATATCAGGGCGCGGCTTATCATATTAAAGCAGGTTATAAGGTATGAGAACGAAAACAAGATCACGCTGCATGGGCGTTATAAGGCTAGTAACGGCAATGATGTTTTATTTCATAGCCGCGGTAAATCCGCTGCCCGCTGCTGAAACGGCTGCGCGAACGCTTCAACAGACTCTTACCGCTCTTAATGCAGTATTTTATTGGGACAGCCTCTTTCAATCTGGAATGATCAGCGTAAATGGCCACAATGTAGTGTTTAATACCGGTCAGCACGGACAGCGGGACTATGCGCTTTATGATAACAGCCGTTTACTGGATCTTCCGGTGCCGTGGATTAACAAAGGTGTGCTTTATTTTCCTGAAGAGTTTATCGTATCAGTGCGGTCTATTTTTGAAAATTCCGCCTTGAACGAAACGTTCAATTTTAAGATTGCCGCGATTATGATAGATCCTGGTCATGGCGGCAAAGATACCGGTGCGACAAGTAATCATGTTATCAAGGGCAAGAAAATTAATGTGGTGGAAAAAGACATCGCTCTTGCAGTTTCAAAAGATCTTTACAGCAAGCTAAAGACGGCGTTTCCCGGTAAAAAAATTCTTATAAGCCGTACCGGCGACACGTATCCTTCTCTTTCCGACCGTATAGCGATGGCTAATTCAGTGCCGCTCCGCGATAATGAAGCGATAATTTACATTTCAATACACGCAAATGCGAGTTTTAATAAAAGGGCGCGCGGGTTTGAGGTATGGTTTTTGGATCCTCGTCATGATCGTATGGTGATTGACAAAAATACCGCAAAAGAGTACAAAGAAATAGCGCCGATATTGAATGATATTCTTCAGGAAGAGTTTAATCGCGAAAGCGGTCAGCTTGCTGCTTTTATTTATCAGGAGATGAAAGAGTCTTTTGGCAGTAGTCTTCCTGCCAGGGGAATGAAGGCGGAGGATTTTTTTGTTGTGCGTAAGGCGCTTATGCCTTCTGTGCTGGTTGAGCTGGCGTTTGTGACGAACCCTGATGATGCTGTGTTATTGACGAACGCCGCCAGCTTGAAAAAGTTTTCGGATTCGATATATAAGGGAATTATGGATTTTGTTACCATGTTTGAAAAAATGAGCGGAGGCGTTTCATCTCAATGAGAGCTAAAATAGGCGCTATTGTATGTCGTATAGGAACGCCATATTTCTGCTTAATATGCGTGGTTATTTTGTCGATAATTGCTTTGAGCGATTATTTTTTTTCGGGAGTTATCCGGCGGACAATTGTTTTTTATTCGCTGGATAACGGTTTGGAGTCTGTTGAAGAGCGTTTTGTAGCGCGTACAGGCAGTGCGGAGGGTGATATACGTGCTTTTACCGAAGAAATAATTCTGGGACCGGCGGAGTGGGAAACCGCTCCTCTTGTTGATAGAACGACATCGCTAAACTCGTTGTTTTTGCGGAGCGGAACTGTTTTTATCAGTTTGTCCGGAGAAGCGGCGCTGCCTCAGCAGGATTTTACGAAGGGCGGCCTTCTTGAGAATCTGCGAAGCATGGAAAGAGACATAAAACGAAATTTTATGTCTGTCCGGAATGTGCGCTTTTTTATAGGCGGACAGGATGTATCGCGGCAGGGCAGTTGACAGTTTTTTTTTTATTTGTATAATAGCCAATAATGGTTTATTATAATTTTAGTACAATAAATATGGAAAGGAGCCATAAATGAAACGGATTTTAGTGCTATTCACCTTTATTATGTTCGCGGTGAGTGCGGCTTTTGCCGACGAAGCGGTTCTTATCGACTTCTCTAAACTTGTCCCTGATATTCTTCAAGGACAGGAGGATCAGGGAGTCTTGCCGCAGAACAAACAGACGGTAATGGATTTCAGTGTGAATGCTGGGAGCAGCTTTACCGCCGAACAAAAGTCGATGATGAAGACTTCGCTTGCTATTGAAAATTGGCTGGTTCAGCTTGCTCAGTCTTCTCAGACCGTAAAAAACAATGAACTGAGTTTTACAAGGACATCGGCATCCAAACAGTTCACAAATGTCATGGGCGTGCGTGTCCACTTCCCTGTGGCAAACTACAATTCATTCGCCAAGATAGTGCCTCCGTTTGAAATTCCGGCTTTTGAATTCAACGAGGTAAGTGATAATGGCGAACTGAGCAAACCGGCCGAGAAACCTACCCAAGCTCGTTTTGAAAACGGTTATGGTGTAGTTAGAAACGTGGGATCGCTCAAAGCGGTTGCTGTGGAAGTTTACGGATTAAATTTTCCGTGCGTTCTCTACGCGATGATATCTGATGGCAGTGGAAAGCAACAGGTCGTCAATATGGGGCCGATTAATTTTGACGGATGGGCGCAGCTTAAATGGGAAAATCCCCAGTATATCTCCAATGTTCGCAATAGAGCTTATCACATTTCCCCATTATACCCGACTGCTATGCCGTATGTCCGGTTTGATGGATTTGTAGTTCAACGCGATGCGGCAAACGCTCAGATAGTTGACACGGATTTTGTTACTTATTTCAAAGAAGTCCGTGTTATCTATGATAAGGCGGAACTTGATGTTGACCGTGATATTGATGATGAGTCCACATGGAAAATCCAGGAAGATCGTGAAGCTGTAAAAGCAAAAAACGAAGCGAAGGATTTTGGTAAGGATCAAGTGTTCCGCTACCTCGAAGAGCGCAAACAAGCTAAAGAGACAACGTTCACTGACCCTGCAGCGGCTGAGCAACAACAATAGTACTAACTATACATAAGCGCATTTCGCTGTAAAAGCAACAACGCAGGAATACAAAATCTGTATTCCTGCGTTGCTTTTATTTCACAACACAACAATGAATCAATTTCTGCCCGATTACGAGACATTTAAGCTGCATTACGAAGAAGATTATGAAGTCCGTGTTGCGGTTATAAAAGATTTAGAATCTTTTCTTGAGAATTCTTTTTCGGATTTGCCGTCTCATCTTAATATTAAAGGCAGAGTGAAAAGTTTTAACAGTTTTTATAAAAAGTATCTTCGTTATTTAAAAGAGAATAAAAGTGAACGGCCCAAAATTCCAGATGAAATGGGCGTTAGAATAGTTTGTCCATTTTTAGAAGATGTTGCCATTATAGAAGAACGTATCAGGCAAAAAATGGATGTCATTGAAATTGAAAGAAAAGGCAAGGAGTATAATTTTAAAGAATTTGGTTATGAATCACGTCATTTCCTTATAAATGTTCCAGAAGAAATAGGCAAAAAATATTTAAAAAAATCCGGCGGGAATTTTGCTGGTGAAATTGCGGAAATCCAGGTGCGTACGAATCTTCAGGATGCTTGGGCGGAAGTCGAGCACGAACTTGTTTATAAAGCAAAATTTGCTCCATTGGATTTGAATATGCGGCGTAAGCTTGCTGCGCTTAACGCAATGTTGTCGCTTGCCGATACGGTATTTCAGGAATTCCGTACATATCAGAGACAACTGAATATTCAGCTCAAAAAACGGCGTAATGACTTTTATAAGAGAATCGGAGATATTACTGATGCTTTTTTAATTGACGATTTGTCGCAAAAACAGGATGACGAATATATTACATGGGACACAAGCTCGAATTCGGTTGATGAATTGCTGCTTAACGCGCTTTATGCTCACAATAAAGGACTCTTTAAGGATGCCAAGATTTTTTATTCACGCGTACTTGAACTAAACCCCGAACAGGAAATTAAATCTCTTGTATATAAACACCGCGGTATTGCAAGTTTTGCTCAGTCAAATTACCGCGAAGCTCTTGAAGACTTTGTTCTTGCGGCTCAATTTGATAAAAAATCACATCGGATACGGTATTATATGGGTATTGTTTATTCTTGCCTGCGCGAATATCCTGAGTCAATAGACGCATTTACTGAATCAATAAAAATAAATCCGTTTCAAAAATATTGTTTTTTTAGGCGCGCGCAATGTTTTTATCATATAGACGATTTTTCCATGTCGCTTTCAGATTGTGAAACAGCACTTTCTTTAGACAATAATTTTGCAGCGGCAAAAAAACTAAAGTTAATACTGTTAGACAAGCTTAAAATGTAGGAGATTGTTATGCGGCGGTTTATATTATTACTGATTATTTTTCCGGTTTTGCCGGTAGTTTCTTTTCCGCTTGATGTAAACGCCGGTATGGCGGAGTATTACTATGATTATTTACCCAAAATTTTAAGTGAAAAAGGCGCGGAACCGGCGGAACAATTTTTATTACGCGCCCAGGATTTTGCCGATTATTCCTCTGATTTATCATTTGAGCTTGCCCGTATAGAAATTACGCTTGAGCGTCCCCGCCGCCTGATTCTTGCATTTTTGGACCGTGCGCTTACGACAAATCGCTGGCAGCATAGTTCAGCTTTAGATGCACATTTGTATAAAGCGCTGATACTTAACGAACTTATGGAGTATAACGAAGCGATTATTGAGCTTGAGCATGTACCGGACAGTCCTCAAAAAGAAGTACTTATTCTTGGCGCTTTGCTTGGTATGCGCTACGATGTTCAATTTTGTCTGCGCATAAAATCGGCTTTGGCTAAGTATCCATATAACGAAGATATTATCACCCTGTTATATAAGTATGCAGTAAAAATTGATAATCCTTCAGAAACTGATAGTGAATTGATAGACGCTGTTACAGAGCGAATTATAACTTCTGAAAATCAAAATCTTGTACGAATTGCCGCTCCATTTATGTATGATGAAGAAAAAGCGCACTGGTTTTTATCGGCGTGGTATGCCAGATGTAATCCTGCAATACCGCGCGATTCACTGCCGGCGCTGATGAATCTTGGTGTTATAGATGAAGATGCGGCGATAGATCATCTCTTTGTACCGGGACTGCAGATGCCAGAACCATTTATTAATAGAAAAACATTGATATCTGTGTTTAACCTTTTGCGTACTGAAAGTACGCGTACGTATTTTATCAATAAGCTTGCTTCGTTTACCGGTGCGATAGCTGAAGACCGGAATAATGACGGCATATACGAATCATTTGCATTGTATAATAATGGCATGATAGTCCTTTATATTAATGACAACGCGCAGGAACGGATAGATCGTGTTATTGTACACTTTACGGCAAATGCGCTGGTAAATATTGAAGTTGCTCAGAATGGTAACATTGATTTTTTGGGACGCGCATATCGATTACCGCAGTATTATAATGTCGAATATGACGGTTATCCTGCAGTACGTACAATCAGCTTGGGTGATGTACATTATCAATTCATACCACGCGATTTTTACTATGAGCCGGTTATGCTGAGGCCGGTTTTTGACGGTGCGCCGCTTATATTTCCTGAATTCAGTTTTGAAGAAAGTAACCTTAATGAGCGGACATTGTTTTCTTTTTCATATAGCATGGAAAGACCGAGCAGGGAATTCTCCGGCGCGGTGGAAGAAATTCGTCTTTTAAATGGCGTACGGATTTCATCTGTGGAAAGATTGAATGGAAGAATTATTTCAGAAATGCAGTTTATTCGAGGTATGCCATTCATACAGCGTGTTGATACCGACTTGGACGGAAGATTAGAAACAATCCGTCATTTTATCCAGAATTCTTCAGGATTGATAACCATACCTGAAATCGATTATGTTGAGATTGACTGGGATGGAAATGGAGTTTATGAGCGGGAATAAGCGAATAATATTTAGTATCGCGGCAGTGATTTTTGCTTCGTGTGTGACCGAGCAGGATGCTGAAAAAAGACTTCTGCCGCCGCGTCAGGCTAAAGAAGTACGGATTGATGAAATTGAGGCATACGCCGATAAAAATCCTGCAAAAGCGATTCATCTTATTGGAATTTATGAGGCGGTTTATGGATTTAACAGCGATAATCCGGAAACAACCAGTGAAGGACGTGTAAAAATTGAAAAACTTCGGCAAAAATCAATAAATAATTTGATAAAACAACAAACCGATGCGGTAAATGAACGCCGTTGGGGTGCTGCCGCATCGCTTTCCCGTTCACTTGCCGCGCTTGATGTTAATCTAAAAACGGATTGGGAAGCGGATTCCATTTTGCAGTCGGCAAAGGAATCACTTAAAGCCGGTAAAAATTTGGAAGCTTTTCTTTCTGCGGTTCATGTGGATGAATTACGAAAGCTTACTCCACAAGACGCGCTGCCGTTTTTAGAACGGGCGGCAGATATCTGCGAGCGTGGTACGGCGCGGTTTTTTTTGACGTTGATTGATCAACAAAATGGAGGGAGTAATGTTCCGGCAGAGATACGCAAATATGCCGAGGGCCGAGATTCGGCGCGCGATATGATTAAAGGCGTTGCAACAGTTCTTGTTGATAGGGGAATTAAAGTTGAGCGCGGGATCGGTATGGCTGACCGCGTACTTGGTTCGGCCTTTTTTATTGACGGTGCGGGATTTTTAGTTACCAATTATCATGTTATTGAGAGCGAGGTCAGTCCGTCTTATAAAGGATATTCGCGGCTTTATATAAGAATGGGAGATTCGACAAGTCCACGAATACCTGCGAAGGTTACTGGCTGGGATAAGACGATTGATTTGGCCATTATAAAAGCTGAAATCAAGCCTGAATATGTGTTTTCAGTAATTGATTGTGTTGATCTTAATGTTGGGGATACTGTTTTGGCGATAGGTTCGCCTGGCGGTTTGGAAAAAACTGTTACATCAGGGATTGTTTCTGCGCTGGGCCGCCGCTTTTTACAGATTGGTGATGTAATACAGATTGATGCGGCGGTAAATCACGGTAATTCAGGCGGACCGGTTGTAGACAATTCAGGAAGGCTTGCAGGAATTGTTTTTGCCGGCATTGAACAATTTGAGGGTCTTAATTTTGCGATACCTGCAGACCGGCTTGTTTTAGCTTTGCCGGCAATGTTAAAGGGTGGAAAAGCTGCGCGTCCATGGCTTGGCCTGAGCCTTGTTCAGACGCGGGAAGGAGCTGAAATAATTTATGTTTCTCCACTTACGCCCGCCGCCGAACAACTTGTTCCAGAAGGTTCGTTTATTGAAAGCATCAATGGTGAAAAAATAACCGCGCCGCAGGGAACGTTAATTACTATTTTACAAGACAAACTTTTTTCGCGTGAGCCGGAAGAATTAATATCGCTGGCGACTTCTGATGGAAAACGGCGCGTTATACAGATGGCGGAACGGCCGGCGACGCCTCTTGCTGAAGCGGCCAAAATTGATACCAGAGAACGCATTGCAATGCCTCTTTTTGGACTGATACTGCTTCCTGCGGGCGGTTCCTCATGGACGCCGCACTATTTGATTAAACGTGTTGTACGCGGTTCCGTTGCTGATGAGGCCGGCTTATCGCCTCAGGATCCTGTACGGATATACGGTCTGCGGCTTGAAGAAAAAGATGGTTACGCGCTGCTGGATATTGATGTAAAAAAGCGTTCTTCGGGTTATATGGAAACAACGATGCGTCTTCCCGCAATGCTTGACTCGCCGGATACATTGTGATTAATGTCCAAACGAGAATAAGTACAGTTTATCTAAAATCACCTTTAATTTACGCCCATATTCTTTATCTTCCGCCCATAAACCTGCAAGTTGATAAATCGTTTGTGCAGAGCCAGGACGGACAAATTTTCCGCGCGGATCCACGCTTTTTTGATTGAGCGGTTTGTCTGTGGCGTAAACTTTAAGATGTTGAATTTGCGCGCGTATACCAATGCGCGGTGAAGGAAAATGGATGCCTGTTTCGTCTGCGCTAATACTGCCTAATCCGCAATAGTTATTCATTTCTGGCGTTACAAGACCTCCAAATGAGAGAAATCCGGTTTCAAGACACATTTGAGAAAAGGCAACATCATGATTTATGCCTTCTATTGCCGCTTCTTCAACATATATTTTTGCGAAGTCTTCAGCGAATTTGTCTTTTATAAAAGGATTGATTTCTCTAAGAAAGCCCGCGAGCTCCTTACAGTTTGTTTTTCCGTCGCCCAGAATGTTTTCTGGGGAAGGCGGAATGTTTAATGCCTGTTTAGAATTTTCCCATTCCCGCTGTTTATTGTCCCTGAAATTTCTTTCAATTTCTGAAGGAGAAATTTTGCTTTCTATAGGAAAAAAAGTTTGATTTGAAGCGCACGCTGATACTAAGACGGCTACAGTTATAAGTTTTATCCATGACTTACACCACATATCACTTAATCGGATGATTTCTTGCATGTCTTTAGGTTTTTAGAATCCAAAAGTTTGTTCATCTGGCAGACTTTCAGTTTTTGGAATCGTAATATTCACACTAAAGGCAGATTCATTTGGTTCGCCGTGCTGTTTAATTTCTCCCGATGCAGAGGTCAGTACAGGCTCAATCGACCAAATAAAAATGCCGTTGTCAAGCAAGGCAAGATTTGTGAATAAGAATCGTGTTTCTTTTATAACATGACTTTTGAATACCGGCGCTCTGCTGTTTTTATTTGAACGATAAATCGAAAGAATATACCCATTGCCTTGATTAGAAGCACTCCATGTAAAATTGATATTTCGGTTAGAGCGCAGTCTATCATTATTCAGTATGTAATTATTAGTTGGTGAAAGAAGCCGGACAGCGGAAATAAGCGGCGGCGAACCTACACGAAAATTCGAAGGCTGTTCAGGGCTTATATTCGTGCCGGTCTGCGATTCGCCTTGGACTGTCCAGTAATAAACTCCCGGCTGTAAAGACGGCAGCGGAACGTTGTGCGCAGGATTAGATATGCTCAACAGAGGCGCGGAGTCGCTGGCGGGATCCGGTTTGGTCGATAAAATAAAGCGCGAACGGCTGACCGGTTCGGCTGATGACCAGCGTGCTGATACCAGACTGCGGGCAGCGGTAAGACCGTCAACTTCTATATTATTTACTGGATATTCAAGCTGAATGCGGGCTGAGTCCCCAATAGTAAAAGAGCGCGGCGGTGTAAAGAAAGTAGTTCCGTTTTCGCCTGTCCATGCAATTCTCCAATAGTAGGTTCCTGAAGAAAGGACAGGCGGTTCAGCGTTTGTTCCGGAAACAGCAATACTGGCATTAATGCGGGTAAAGTCCAGTGTATTTGAAAACTGACATCGCACTGCGCCGCCTGGTATCGTATACTTCCATGTAAAGCGCGTTGCCGGTAATGCTGTTATCGTAGTTTTCCAATTATCCGCCGGATGTATAAGAACTACCGGCGGGCGCGTTCTTGCCAAAGTAAATGAACGTATTGCCGAGTAAGGCGATTTTATCCCGTTATTGTTCAGGGCCGCGGCGCGCCAGTAATAGATGCCTTCGTTTAGCGGACGCGCGGAATCTTGCATCAATCTGTAAAAATTTGAATTTGCGGGCCTTTCTAGTACTGGTGAAGAAAAATCCCTGTTTTGCGCTATTTGAATGTTGTATGATGCAGCTTCTTTTTCGACAGACCAAGACAGCGTAACGCCGATATCAATGAAAACGTTCTCATTATCTGCAGGTTGAATCAGCGTTGGTGCAGGAAGACTGCCGCTTGTGCTCTTTTCTAATAGAAAAGAAGCTGGTTGTGAAGCGGACTGAATAACGCTTCCGTAATTTTCAGGATAAACAGCACGTACCTGCCAATACCATTGTCCTGGCGTTAAGTCTGTTGTAACAAGAAAGTTTTCGCCGCGTACTTCTTTATAAAGAGAGGGATTGTTCATTGCAGGATTATTTGCGGCTTCAACGATGAAGTTAAGAGATGCTGCGTTACCGGATTTTTCGGTAATCCATTGCAAACGAACAGCCGTATTTTCAGTATAATAACGTACTGTTGAACCGTCTACAGGCTGAACAAGTTTTGGTTTTGCTGCGGAGACAACAGATATATTATTCGAAATATATTTTAAATCATTATTTTCTTCGCCGGAATTGACCGGATATACCCGCCACCAGTAGTTTCCGGCAGGAAGATTCATTGCCTGATCTGAAGTGTTATGTAAATCAAAAAACTGGATAATCCGTGAAAAATGTTGATCTGCCGCTATTTCAAAGCGGATTAAATCATCTTGGTTTATATTTAAAGTTCGCCATGTAAAAGATACCGGCTGTTCACCGGAATCTGAATCTGAGATTACAATAGTTTGGCCTGGTTTGGGCGAAAGCAGAACAACCTGAGCCGTATTTTTCTGTTTGCCGTCTGCGCTGACGGCAAGAGCCTCTCCTGCTGAAGTTTCACGTACTCCTTCTGCGGTAGTTATCATTGCTTTCCCTTCAAGAACCTGAATACTCCCGCCGCCCGCCTCTATAGAGTTGGCAGTTATTATGGAATTGCTGTCTATGTCAATTACAGTTCCTTGCGAAATCAATTTGAGCTTTGCGCTGTTAGCTTTTGTCTTAATTGCGATTTTACCGTTTGCAAGTTCAATCTTGTTTGTAAAAACCTGAATAAGACTGTTCTGTTCCAGAATAAATTCACCGTCTTCATTGCCATCTGTACCGGTATACTGAACTGTTACCATACTTAGATCTGAAGTGTGAATTATATCGCCGTTATAAACAGGCGATGATTTTTGTAATATATCCCAA
Source organism: Spirochaetaceae bacterium (assembly GCA_031280035.1). GTDB lineage: Bacteria > Spirochaetota > Spirochaetia > Treponematales > Breznakiellaceae > JAIRPU01. The sequence goes on from JAITHJ010000036.1 coordinate 19,362, forward strand.
ACTACCCTGTCGCCAAAGCGGCGTTGGCTGGTATTTGTTTTGTCGTAAACATTAGCGATTGGCGCTTCATTAAGTTTTGTTAAAGATTTGTTTAAATCGGATAGAAAAAAGAAAAACGCCGCCGCCGCGCCTAGAAGACACAGAATAACCGCTATAATGTCAGCAATTATGCTTCCTGTAATATGCTTGTGAGTTTGAGGATACTCTGTATTCTCTTTGACAGCCGGCATGGTCTTTTCTGTTATCTCTAACACTGTTTTTTTGTTATTTAATTTTCGCCGCGATTTTGTTTTTTCCATAGCTTCAAAAGCGCTGACGCCAAATACGCCGCCTTAATAAATTTTAAAACCTTTTGTTTTTTTCTGTGTAACTGACAATAAAACAACGGTTAAATCCGAGCCATTATTTAGTTTAGCCATTTTTTGAAAACTCATAATACTTTCGTTATAACCGTTGTTTTACAGGAGAATCCTTACTGAGTAAAATTACTTGCAGCCTTAGTTATAAGCTCATCGTCACGCTCGGTAAGTGGAATTTGCTTGCCTTTGGCATCGTAAATCGTCATGTCCAGGGCAAGTCCGCGCAGTTCTTGTACAAGTACATTGAAGGATTCCGGAATACCGGCCGTAGTTGAAGGCTCTCCTTTAACTATCGCTTCATAAATTTTTGAACGGCCTGTCATATCGTCTGATTTGATTGTAAGCAATTCCTGTAACGTGTTTGCCGCGCCGTACGCTTCCAGCGCCCAAACTTCCATTTCACCAAGACGCTGTCCGCCGAATTGTGCTTTACCGCCAAGCGGCTGCTGGGTTACCAGCGAATAGGGACCTGTTGAACGCGCGTGCATTTTATCATCAACAAGATGATGCAATTTTAGGAAGTAAATAACACCGCAGAAAATAGGATTGACAAAAGGCTCTCCTGTACGTCCGTCGTGCAGTTTTGTTTTTGAGTTTGAAGGAAGCCCCGCCTCAGAAAGTTTTTCTTCAATTTGATCCGTAGACGGCGATTGGAAAACCGGTACCGAATACCATTCGTTCAATGCAATTCCTGCCCACCCAAGTTCCGTCTCAAGAAGCTGTCCAATGTTCATACGAGAGGGAACGCCCAATGGCGTAAGGCAAAGGTCAAGCGGCGTGCCGTCTTCCATAAACGGCATATCTTCTTCAGGAAGAATACGCGCTACAACGCCTTTGTTACCATGCCGTCCGGCCATTTTATCGCCTTCCCGAAGTTTACGTTTTGCCGCGACAAGAACTTTTACCATTTCTTCAACGCCGGGATTAAGGTCATCGCCGGCGCTGCGTTTTAGGCGCTGCACGTCAATTACCGTGCCATCAACGCCATGAGGAGCGCGCAATGAAGTATCGCGTACTTCTTTGGCTTTTTCACCAAAAATCGAATTGAGGAGTTTAAATTCAGGCGTTGTTTCGGCCTCGCTCTTGGGGGTTACTTTTCCAACAAGTATATCCCCAGGACGTACTTTTGCGCCTATGCAAATAATCCCTTCTGCATCAAGGCTGTCCAAGCTCTTCTCTGAGGCATTAGGAATGTCCCGTGTAATTTTTTCGGGGCCAAGTTTCGTCTCGCGCATTTCTGTTGTGAATTCTTTTATATGAATTGAAGTAAACATATCTTCTTTTACAACACGTTCAGAGATTAAAATAGAATCCTCGTAATTATAACCATTCCACGGCATAAATCCAACAAGTACGTTGCGTCCGAGCGCAAGTTCTCCGTTATTTGTTGCCGGGCCGTCGGCAATTACCTGACCGGTTTCAATATGATCGCCTGCTTTTACAATTGGCCGCTGGTTATAGCAAGTATCTTGATTTGTACGCTGGAATTTTATAAGCGGATACAAATCATACTCTTTTGTTCTTGATTTTTTTGAATCCGCATTATCCGGCTGTATCTGAATGTCATTTGTCGTTACGCGGACAACTGTGCCTGCGCGTTTTGCTTTGACAAGTACGCCCGAATCGTAAGCGCACTTCGCTTCCATGCCTGTACCGACACGGGGCGCTTCAGGAAACACCAGAGGAACCGCCTGCCGTTGCATATTACTGCCCATCAACGCGCGGTTTGCATCGTCATGTTCAAGAAATGGAATCAGTGAAGTCGAAACGGATATTATCTGTTTTGGCGATACATCCATATATTGAATTTCTGATGGGGCGCATGTCGGATAGTCTCCTTGGTGTCGGCATGCAACATGCGGTTCACTGAAAGACCCGTCTTTGTTCAGCTTAGCGGATGCCTGCGCTATATAATATTTGTCCTCGTCCATTGCGGAAAGATATTCAATTTTGCTTGTTACTTTTCCGCTTTCAACTTTTCGATAGGGCGTTTCTAAAAAGCCGTAATCGTTGACTTTTGTATAATTGGCAAGAGACACGATAAGGCCAATGTTCGGGCCTTCCGGCGTCTCAATGGGACACATACGGCCATAATGAGTGTAATGGACATCGCGTACTTCAAAACCCGCCCGGTCGCGTGAAAGCCCGCCCGGCCCCAGCGCATTAAGACGCCGCTTATGGGTAAGCTCAGCAAGCGGATTCACCTGATCCATAAACTGGGAGAGCTGGCTTGATCCAAAAAATTCTTTTATAGCCGCAACAATCGGCTTAATCGAAATAAGATCCTGCGGGCGTATTGTATCGGTTTCTTTAAGCGACATACGCTCTTTTGCAATGCGTTCCATTCGGGAAAATGCTTTTTTCATCTCGTTTGTCATAAGCTCTCCCACAGAACGCACCCGCCGGTTACCCAAATGATCTATGTCGTCAGCAATGTCGTCACGGTTATAAACGCGAATAAGCTGTTTCATTGTGGCAATAATATCCTGCTTTGTAAGAACCGTATCCGTAAGCGGCGGATCAAAACTGAAGCGTTTGTTCAACTTGTAGCGTCCAACACGTCCCAGATCATAACGACGCTCAGTAAAGAACATTTGGTTTAAGTCCTTTTCGGCATTTTCAATAGTGATTGACTCGCCTGGAAGAAGTACGCTATACACTATGCTAAGCGCGTCTTCTTTTGTGGGCTCGTCACTTTCTGAATCTTCACGCAGATATTTGATGTCTTCACGTTCAAAACAATTGAGAAGCATCGGCGTATTCAATGAACCTTCGGCTTTAAAATCAATAAGTTCTACTTTTGCGATACCATACGAAACAAGTTCGTCAATGATGTGAGGATGGAGTTTTTCACCGGCGCGATGGATTTTTTTCTTGTTATCGACTACGCCTTTGGCGGATGCCGCTTCTTCCGGCGAAACATTGATCCAAACCGGACAGGCAAGCACTCTGCCGGTTAGCGTATCGCGGGTTGCAGCGTCATCGTGTATTTTTACCGTTTCAGTTTTGTAAAACGCTTTGATAATTTCTTCCCGGCTTGAAAAACCAAGTGCGCGGAGAAATATCGTTCCCAAAATCTTTTTTTTGCGGTCTATTTTTGCACAAAGCTGTTCGCGTTTTTGGTCGATTTCAAATTCAAGCCAGCTTCCGCGGTAGGGAATAATGCGCGATGAATACACGCCTTTTTCATGGCAAAAGATAACGCCGGGCGAACGGTGAATCTGAGAAACGACAACTCGTTCCGCTCCATTGATTATGAATGTTCCCCGGTCAGTCATAATTGGGATATCACCCATATAAATATCTTTCTGCCTTATTTCTCCTCTTTGCTGAAAAATAAGGTTAATGCGCGCTTTAAGGCTTATTCCATAACTAAGACCTTTTTGTTTACATTCATGTTCGGTAAACTTTATTGAATCGTTATCCAGCGTATAGTATTCGTAGTCAAGAACCATTTCTCCGTTGGGGCTTTCAATTGGAAAAGTTGATTTAAAGACTTCTTCCAGTCCCTGAATTTTAAGCGGTCCGCCCTGACGAAGGGTTTCCCGCTGTAAAAAACGCTCGTAAGATGCGGTTTGAATATCTATTAAGTTGGGAACAGCCATAACATCTTCAATGTCTTTACCAAGATAGCCGCGAATTCTGTGCGCGCGCTGCTGTTTCCCTTTTGTTTCTTTGGTTGTTTTTGTTTCTTTTCCTTTAGTTGTTGGCATAAATTCTCCTCGTTTTAATTCATTTTCATGTTCAGCATTGCATTTCGCAGATTATTTTATACGAAACACGCTGTTGCGAATTCCTCCGCGCTCCGGTGTATAACAGCGGCGCGGAGATTTGCATATATCAATGTTACTCATAACACGGTGCGTTCTTGTCAGCAAATTTCCCCCTGGTTTTTGCTTAAACCTTATTATTAGAATTGTCAACCGGACGTTTTTGCGTCTTTTGGCTCTGCGGTATCCGCTGCCGCCTGTTCTGTTCTGGCAAATTTGACAGCGGCGACAACCTGATCTCCCGTCGAAATAAGCTTAACGCCGTTTCCTAGATTGATGTCGCGTACGTGAATGGATTGATTAACCTTTAGCTGTGAAATATCAACATCAATACGTTCCGGAAGATCTTTAGGAAGACATTCAACTTCTATTTCATGCAGAGAAGTTTCAAGTACGCCGCCGTCTCTTACGCCGACAGGATTTCCATGTATATGCAGCGAAACACGGGCGCGCAGTATTTTGTCAGTTTCAATTTCATAAAAATCAACATGCAAAATAGCGCCGTTTATAATATTTCGCTGAGTATCTTTGATAAATGCATTGTGCGTTTTGCCGTCTACATCAATCTTGACAATCGTAGATTCTGTCGCGCCTTTAATGCCTTGAGAAAAATCCCGCGCGTCAAGGTCTACGCGAATTGTTTCGCCGCGTCCGTAAATAACGCCCGGAAGACGTCCCGCGCGGCGAAGCCTGCGGGAAACCGCAGAACCAAAATCGGTTCTTTTTTTTGCGGAAAAAACTACATTAGCCATATAAACTCCTCACCTTATTCTATAGGCTTGAGGCGCGGATTACGGACGCGGCCTACGGACTAATGTCCGCGGTATAAGGCTTCACGCCGCAAATCCAGCGTCTTCCGGTCATTTGACCGGCTCAATTCGCTGGGACGACAGGATTCGAACCTGTGAATGCCGGCTCCAAAAACCGGAGGCTTACCGCTTGCCGACGTCCCAATATATTAAACTTCCGCGTCAGAACCTCTGTTAGCTGCGTTAAACGCTTCAATCACTTTTGCCTGCAATTCAGCGCGAAATTCGCTGTTTATTGGGTGCGCAACATCTCGTCTTTCGCCTTTCGATGTTTCGCGTGAGGGCATAGCAAGAAAAAAACCATTCACGCCATCAAGGATTTTGATGTTATTTACTACAAAACAATCATCAAAAGTAACAGTGGCATACCCTTTTAATTTGCCTTCACCCAAGGCAAAGCGAATCCGAACATCTGTAATCTGCATAACATTCCCTTTATACCGTTATTATAATAAACAAAAAAAAAAGGTCAAGTAGGCGCGCAAAAGATTCCCTGTACTTTTCTAAAAGATTGTTAAATTAAAATAATTGTTTCACGTTTATTTTTTCATGGCGGCTCAATGAATTATATGATATCACTTTGTCCAAAGTATACAGACTTTACGGTTTCGCTTTCTATCCATTTTAAAATATTGTGGTTGAATTCCTTTGCAGAATTATAGCCCATATTTTTCAGGCGTTCGTTCATTGCGGCGGTCTCTATGATGGTGCTGATATTACGGCCGTGCCTTACGGGAATATCAAGGCACGGGATATCTACGTCAAGTATTTTCATAAAGTTTTCTTCCATGCCGATACGGGTATAATTTTTGTTGATGTCCCATTCTTCAAGCTTAATGGCAAGCTCGATTCTTTTTTTTTCGCGGATAGCGCCGACTCCGAAGAGATGCGTAATATTGATTACGCCTAAACCGCGAATTTCCATGTGGTGTCCGATTATTTTATTTGCGCCTTTGCCAATCAAGGTGTTGCCATTGATGCAGTAAATTTCAACAACATCATCCGCTACAAGCCTGTGTCCTGATTTAATAAGTTCAAGCGCAATTTCGCTTTTGCCAATGCCGCTTTCTCCAATAAGAAGAACGCCTACGCCGTACACTTCAAGTAAAACGCCGTGAAAACTTTTTTTAGGCGAAAATATTATCGAAAGAACACGAAGCAGGCGTATAACAAGCTCTGTTGTATCTAAATCTGTTATGAGTACAGGGCAGCCGCTTTTTTCGGCTTCTTCCAAAAAAAAATCCGGCGGTTCAAGATTAAGCCCAAAAACGCAGCACGGAATATTATAGGAAAAGAAATTTTGTATATATTCTACCGTTGATTTTTTTTTCAAAAATGCTGTTTCACCGCGTCCGAATACCTGAATTCTGTTCTCAGCAAATACTTCAAAAAAACCGGAAAGTGCAAGCCCTGGCCGGTTGATCTCTGGAATGCCTATACTGCGGGAAAGACCGCGCCGTCCCGCTGCACAGCGTAAATTAAGTGAGTTATGATTATTTAATTCTATATCAATAAGATCAAGTACAATAAGCTGTTTGTTTTTCATACATTACAGTATATCTTAGATTTTACCGCTTGACAATAATGGTTTGTACTTAATACAATGATAGGTCAACAACGGTTTTCTGGGAGGGCCAGCTGAAAAATTTAATTTACTGTTCGGTTTTTTTTTGTGTGGCATTAATTCCGCTGTATGCACAGAGTTCGGGCGGCGCGGCGGAATCAAATACGCCGCAGGATGAAAATTCAATTTTGCTTGACGCGGCTCCTGTGGCGGCGCAAAATGCCGCCGGGGAAAACGAGCGAGGTCTTGTTCTTGACGGATCATCATCCGGCGCGTTAGGCGTTTTTGCTGTTTTGAGGGCTGTTTTCATACTGATTTTGGCGGCGCTGGCTGTTTACGGGGTTGTCTTTTTTTTAAAAAAAACAATGCGGCGTGAAACGCGGGAAGATTCCCAGCTTAAACTTCTTGCGTCGGTTCCGGTTTCGGCAAAAACATCCGCCGCCGTGATTTCCGCCGGAAACAAGGCGTGGCTTTTGGCCGTATCCGAATCATCTATTTCAGCTATTGCGGAAATTACGGATAAAGAAACGATAGATGCGATGACGCTTGAGTATGCGCGGCGCGTTGAATCCGGCGCGGGGAATGCAGTGAATTTTTGGGCGGCGCTTAAAAAAATTTTGCCGCCTCAGACGGATAAAACAAAAATGCCTCTGACTGCCGGCATCAAGCAGACTGATAAATTACGTGAAAATCGTGATAAATTAAGGGGTCTTTAATGAAAGGACGTTTAATACGGATGCTGATGATTTCCGTATTTTCGCTGGCATGTATCGCGCCGTCCGCCGTCTTTGCACAGACGCCAATGCCGTCTGTGCCGTTTCCCGGACAAGCCACGCCGGGTACCGCCCGGATACCGTCTCAGGCGCCGTTATTTCCGTTGATCGACCTTAGCGTACGCAATCCTTCGACGGGGCGTGAGGTGGCATTCAGCGTTCAGCTTTTATTGCTGGTTACCGTAATCGGGCTCACGCCGAGCATCTTTATTCTGCTGACAAGCTTTCTGCGGATTTTCATAGTACTTGATTTTGTCAAACGCGCGCTCTCATTACAACAGGCGCCGCCGAATCAAGTGCTTATTGGCATTGCGCTGTTCCTTTCGATATTTGTCATGTGGCCGACGTTTGACGCTATATATCAAAAAAGTATTAAACCGCTTTCTGACGGCGTGATAACTGTAAACGAAGCGTACCACGAGGCGGAAGCGCCACTGCGTCTTTTTATGTATAATCAGATGAAGGCAAATCCTGACAACATAAAACTCTTTATGGCTATGCGCGGGCTTGACCGTCCGCAGACGCTTGCCGATGTTCCTACGTATGTACTGATACCGGCGTTTATTTTGAATGAACTGACTATCGCGTTTAAGATAGGCATATTATTGTTTATTCCGTTTATAATAATCGATATGGTTGTGGCAAGCGCGTTAATGTCGATGGGCATGATGATGCTGCCGCCCGTTATGATTTCAATGCCGTTCAAGCTTGCTTTGTTTGTACTTGTTGATGGATGGGGGCTTTTAACCGGACAAATAATAAAATCTTTTATCTAGCGGATTGAAATCGCCGCGGATGCCGTCCATGCAAACTACGATGGCCTGTCCGAAGACTGCGCGCCGTTATCCGTCTGCGGCATTGTTGTTTGTTTTGTAACTTCCCCTGCGGCGCGCAGTGATTTGCTTGCTATGAATGGAATTGTAAGCAAAGAAATTACGACTCCGGTAACAATCAGCAGTATATCGATTTTTACAATATCGGACAGCGGCCCGAATAGCAGCATTCCGGAGGGCATTGTCAGGCTTGATAACATGGTAAATACGCTGAAAACCCTGCCGGTATAATCAGGTTCAATTTTTGACTGTAGCATTGCCGTTGAAGGCACGTTGTACAGCGGCATTGTGATTCCCATAACGGTCAGTACGGCGAGGTAAAGCCAGAAGTTGCCGAGTACGCCAAGCAGGACGGCTTCGGCTCCGAACAAAAAGGTCGCCAGCGCCATTGAGTGGATGCGGTTTTTCAATCCGCCCCAGAATCCTATGAGGATGCCGCCTGCGGCCATGCCTGATGCGAACGTTACCTCGACGGCGGTAAGCCGCCAGAATTCATCGCCGAATTTCCGTGTTACCTGTAACGGGGTAAGGAAGGCGGCGGGCGAGACTGCGATAAGAAACACCGCTGATATAATGATCATTCTGCCGATGAAGCGGTGCGTTTTTATGTAAAGAAAGCCTTCTTTAAGTTCTCTGAAATAGTCTATGCTTGTCAGCGTGGGTTTATGTCCGGCGTTATGTTCTTCAAGCGGGGTTTTTACAAAGAAGAATACGATAAGGATGCTTAAAGCGGCGGTAATTACATCGATGAAGAATATTACTTTCAGGGACGCGACCGACATTAACGCGCCGCTTACCATAGGCGCGGCAAGCATTGAGAATGATTGAATGCTGCTGTTTATGCCGTTTATCTTGGTAAGATGTTCTTTGGGCGTTATCTGCGGGATGAAGGAGTTTACCGCGGGGTTTTGGATGCCTTGTCCCACGGCGCGGATTGCCGCGCAGCAGAGCAGCGGCCACACTTCTTTGAAGCCGGAGGTATCGAAGAGCGCGGCGGCCAGCGTTACCAGAGCGATAAGGCCGTCCGCGATATTGATAAGGTATTTACGGTTGAACATATCGGCCCAGACGCCGCCGAACGGGGATATAAAGAAGGACGGGAACACTCCTGCGAGGATATAAACGGTCATCATCGCGCCTGATTTTGTACTGAGCATGACGTGCCAAAACATGGCGTATTGAACGAGGGCAGAGCCGAACAGCGAGAGCGCCTGACCCGTCAAAAACAGCGCGGCGTTCTTTTTCCAGTTGATTTTCATTTAGTATGTGTACTGTAATAAGTGAAATAAATCAAGCGTTACGATGAGGCGCGCGCGGATACCGGCGGCGGGGCGGGGCGCAGCCGGCCTCTTGCACAGCCGGCGGGTTTTTAGTATGGTAATCAGATGATGGTACTACAGCCGCCGGTTACACCAACAGCCAACAGCCAACAGCCAACAGCCAACAGCCAACAGCCAACAGCCAACAGCCAACAGCCAACAGCCAACAGCCAACAGCCAACAGCCAACAGCCAACAGCCAACAGCCAACA
>JAITHJ010000049.1 GCA_031280035.1 Spirochaetaceae bacterium
AACGATGAAAATTAGAGCGGAAGGAGCGCCGCTGCGGTCAGCGGAATGGACTTGTTCAAGGGGCTGTTTTTGGGCTATTCTTGTTTTATCGTAAATTTTAAGGAGCTGATATGAATGAAAATAGGCATGAGCAGATCATTCCGCCGGAGGTTTTAGCCAAAGTGCAGACCAAAATTGAGGAGATAAGGGAGATTCTTACCCCTTATATCATCGCGCTGACGCCGGAAGAGCGGCAGAAGATACCCAAAATGGGCGAGAAGTCTCTTGAGTTTGTGGAGAAAGCGTACGAGTTCGCCGGAAAGAACGCGAATCTCGTCCCTCCGTATCTTGATATGGAAGAGTTCGGCGCTGATTTCAATGAGGCGCACGGTCTGTGGACGTTTCATAACGCGATACGCCAGTTGGAAGAGGGCATTGACGATACGGAAATGACCGCCGGAAGCGAAGCGTATCAGGCGGCGCTCGTGTTCTACAAGTCGGTAAAGATGGCGGCGGCGCAGGACGTGCCGGGCGCAAAGGCCGTCTACGAGGAACTGAGAACGCGCTTCCCCGGCAGCAAGCGCAAAACCAGCAAGACGGAAACAGAAGCCGCCGCCGAAGCCTCCAAGAAGTAAAACTACATTTTATAAGGATATTTCGGAATTCCGAACCCAAAAATTCCGAGTTCAAAGCTCGGAATTCGGAGTTCAAAGCTCGGAATTCGGAGTTCAAAGCCCGGAATTCGGAGTTCGAAGCTCGGAATTCGGAGTTCGAAGCTCGGAATTCGGAGTTCAAAGCTCGGAATTCGGAGTTCGAAGCTCGGAATTCGGAGTTCAAAGCTCGGAATTCGGAGTTCAAAGCTCGGAATTCCGAGGCCGGAATTCGCAGGCTGGAGCTGCGAATTCGGAATTCGGAACGCGCTAGTTCCTTGACGTATAACCGCAGACGTTAATTTCCGGTTTGCCGCCGGTATTATGCAAGCAGCGCGATGCGCTATAATTGATAGTCTTCACTCCAGCCATGCCCAATCTCCCAATGAATGTCGATGGTTCTTTCAACGGAGCTGTTTTTGAGGTCGAATTCATCTTTGACAAGCTCTTCTATATGGTCAGTCATCCAGCTTCCGCACATAAGTTGAAAAACGCCGTCTTTTCTTTGGAAAATTCTGCCCCGCGGAATTTCGGTATAGTTTTTTGCAAAGATTCCGGGATCTTTTCCTTTAGAAACGGCCCTGTTTTTTTGCTTTTGCCACCAAGACTTGTGCAGGGCGCTTATCGTTTTAAGTCCGTTGTTGTTGAACTGTAAGTCGTCCGCATTGACCTTGCTCACCCCGAAGAGTTCGTCATTATTTTGGTCATACCAAAAAATGCCTACTTTGGGATCATCTTGAGCGTCAAAATTATCCGTCATTGATTTCATCACATTTTGCCGTTCTTCTTCCGACATTTCTCTCAAATGAGACTCTTGTATGACTTCTTCAAACAATTCACCCATAGAATCCTCCGTTCTTGTAGTGTGTCCGTAATCACGGAGATTAACAAGAGCCCAATTAAAAACTATTCTTTATATACGTCAGAGGACTAGTGTCATTCGGAATAAAACGGGTTCGATTCAAGACCGGACGGACGGAGGCCGGAATTCCGCGTAAAGCGTCCGCCGCTTGATAAATCCTTCGCTTTCTTCTATTATATGAGACGCCAGACGGTAGTTCCGGCTGAAATTTAGCGGCCCGCCTTGTGCGGGAAAGGAGTTCTTTATGGAAATTGGATCTGTTGCTCAGAGTACCAGCGAGGTACAGGCTGGCGCGGCGGTAAAGGTCGCCGCTATGGAATTGGATTCTATGCGGCAGCAGGCGGAGGACGTGAACAAACTGATACAGCAGTCTCAGGTTGTAAGCGATCCTGCGTCAGGAAAAAATCTGGATGTTCTTGCCTAACCTGACGGCAAAACGGAACGGGGCCGCCTCGCAAACGGGGCTGCCCCAGACCGCCCGAAACAATCTGGAGCGCGCGCAGGCCGCGCCGCCTTTTGGACAGAGCCGGATGCGGACGGCGCGCCGCGTGATACCGGCGGTTATCGCCGTCTTGCTTGCAGCCTGCGACATGGACGGCAGCTCTTCATGGGAATCGAAAGACGGCGGTATCGTCTACAAGGGCGTTATCACCGGAAATCTCCTTGAAGACGGGACGCTGACTCCCAGAGAGGTTCTCCGCGTTACTGATTTTACCTATAGAAAGAACGGCACGGTCAGCTTTCGTATGAATGTGAACGGAACAAGGATTTATCCTACGCCTTCGCGCTCTTTCGAGGTAACAGTCTCCGACCCTTACGGCTACGACAAGGGATTTACCGCGCGTCCCGATGAGTCAATAATCACGGTTACCGCAGGCGATGCGCTTACAGACCTGTTGTTTTTGGAAATCCCCCTGACGTTTACGATGGATATTGAGAGCGAGCGGGAGATTTCCGGCATTTGCCGGTTCACGTTTACGCCGGAGGATTTTCCCGCAGCGTATAGAACCCTGTAGCGGCCTGAAAGCCGGACGAAACGCCTGAATGCCGGACGTTTCTGACAGCCGGATGAGTAGAGCAGTGGATTGACATATTCACGCTAAGAATATATAATTAAAAAAATGCTTGACGCGAACTTTTTTACGGACGTTGATTTTGAAAATTTTAGGACGCTTCTTTACAAAGAAAGCGGTATCAATTTCACTGAAACGAATAAACCAATCCTCGTACAGCGGCTTCGCGTACGTCTTCAGGAATGTAATGTACCAACGGCAAAGGCCTATTACGATATTATTACTCAGAACAAAGAAGAGCTCAAAGTCTTCCTTGATGCGATAACAACGAACCTTACGTGGTTTTTTCGCAACCAGCCGCATTTTGACGCGCTTGAGAAATTCGTTTTGCCGGAGTTGATGAAAGAAAAAAAAGCGCGCAATGATTTTACCGTCCGTATTTGGAGCGCGGGCTGCTCTACGGGTGAAGAACCGTATACCATATCGATGCTTCTTGCGGAAAAACTGCCGCCGCCGTGGCGCGCCGAAATCGTGGCAAGCGATCTGAGCCTGAAGTGTTTAATGACGGCAAAAGACGCTTTCTATGAAAAGTCGCGTATTTCAGGCGTGCCGCCTGAGTATTTGAAAAAATACTTTGATGAGGTTGAAGGCGGTTTTAAGGTTAAAGAAACTATTAAATCACGAATAAAATTCGATTATCATAATCTAAAAAACGCTTCGCCATGGCGGAACTTTGATATTGTTTTTTGCCGCAATGTCCTTATATATTTTGATGAAATTATACAGCGTGAAGTTGTAAATCATTTCTGGGATTCGATGAATTCTAAATCATTTTTGTATATTGGACACAGTGAATCGCTTTTTGGTATGAATACAAAATTCGAATTTGTTAAAACGCAGTGGACAACTTTATATAAGAAGTGGGTGTAGTTATGTCAGATGTAAATATTCTTGTAGTCGATGATTCAGCTTTAATGCGAAAGCTCGTGAGCGCGATGGTAGAAGAACAGGCCGGACTTCATGTCATCGATACGGCAATGAACGGAAAGATTGCGCTGGAAAAAATACCGCGCCTTAATCCTGACGCCATCGTTCTGGACATTGAAATGCCGGAAATGAATGGAATTGAGTTCCTCAAAGAGAGAAAACGGCTTGGCATCAATATTCCGGTAATCGTCCTTTCGTCAATTGCCGAAAAAGGCGCGGCGGTTACCATGGAGTGTCTGTCTCTTGGCGCAAGTGATTTTGTAACAAAACCGTCCGGCTCGATTTCCGTTGATGTCGCTAAAGTAAAAGAGCGCGTCAACGAGCTTCTTCTTGCTTACGGCGGGCAATACCAGCGGCGCTTTAAGAAGGCGGCAGGGCCGGTTTCCGAAACTGTTTCCAAGGCGCTTGTTGGCGGAGACAAGGCTGTCGCTTCCGTATCGCCGGACAAGAAAATTACGCCGCTGATGAAGCCCGGACGGGTGGAGCTGATTGTATTAGGCATTTCAACGGGCGGCCCTGAAGCGCTTCGCGTTGTGTTCGCCAATCTCGCTCCTGATCTAAAAGTCCCCATGCTCGTTGTTCAGCATATGCCGGCGGGTTTTACGCTTGAATTTGCCAGAAGCCTTAATAAAATCTGTCCTCTTGACGTAAAAGAAGCCGCCGAAGGAGATCAAATTCTGCCCGGCAGGATTTTGATTGCGGAAGGTTCAAAGCATCTTGAGGTTGAGCGCGGGGCGTCTGGAGGCATCGTTCATCTTCCAGATACGCCGCTGGTAAGCGGACATAAGCCGTCCGCCGATGTTTTATTCGCTTCGGCTGCAATGGCCTACCACAACCATGTTCTTGGCGTAATTATGACCGGAATGGGCCGTGACGGCGCTGTTCAGCTTGGTTCTATTTACCGTGAAGGCGGAATTACGCTTGGACAGGACGAATCTTCAGCGATTGTTTACGGTATGCCGCGTGTTGCTTTTGAGATGGGAAATGTAATGGAACAGGTTGCTCTTGAAAAAATGGGTCAGCGTATCTCAGAAGTTGCCAAGGCCTCAAAACTCTAGAGATTTAGACGGCATCCAGTAAAAGCGCAAGAAGCGCCATCCGTACATACATTCCATACTCGGCCTGTTTGAAATAAACGGCGCGCGGATCGGCGTCAACTTCTACGTCAATTTCGTTCAGGCGGGGCAATGGATGCAGAACAATCATGGTGGGTTTTGCGGCCTTCATTTTTTCCGGCGTTAAAATATAGGTGTCTTTTAGACGCAGGTACTCTTCTTCATTCAAAAAGCGTTCGCGTTGGACGCGGGTCATGTAGAGTATGTCCAATTCGCCCATTACTTCTTCAAGACAGGCGGTTTCAGAATACTGAATATTCCGTTTGTTAAGAATATCTTTTATATAAGCCGGCACGCCTAGTTCCTTTGGTGAAATAAAAATTATTTTTACCTTTTTGTAGCGTGTAAGTATTTTTGCAAGCGAATGAACGGTGCGTCCGAATTTAAGATCGCCGCAGAAACCAGCCGTAATTCCCTCGAAACTGCCGTAAAATTGCTTAATTGTCGCTAAGTCAGTAAGAGTTTGAGTAGGATGATAGTGGCCGCCGTCACCGGCGTTTATAATAGGAATCGAAGAATACTGTTTTGCCAGCAGTGCAGCGCCTTCTTTTGGACTTCGTATAACGGCAATATCGGCGTACGATGACACAACCCGAATCGTGTCGGCAAGGCTTTCACCCTTTGCTGCTGATGATGACGATGGATCGGCAAATCCAAGACAAGAGCCGCCAAGCCGCAGCATCGCCGCTTCAAAAGAAAGACGAGTTCTTGTACTTGGTTCAAAAAAAAGCGCGGCAAGAATTCTTTTCCGGCAGGATTCACTGAATTTTTCTCTATCTTCTCTGATTTTTTTTGTCAGCAGGAGCAACTCTTCCAATTCTTCAATGGTAAAATCATCAGGTTCTATAAGACTGCGTCCCTTGAACATATATTCTCCTTGAAATTAATACAATAATTAAATCGCTGTCTTGCTTCAAGAGGTTCAAATTGACCTATCAATAATCCAAAATGTGTCAGTTTTATGGTAATCATCTAGTACTATGTGTCATAATAACCCTAAAATTCACGATTTTTTCGGTCTTGTGTGTTGTTTTGACACAAATACTTAAAATTGCCTTGATGTTACCTTATTTGGGACTCACAGGGCTGTTCTGTGATCTATTGACTAAATAATGAATTACAGAATATTTTATCAAAAATTCAAATAATTCTGATACTTGGCATGAAAAATGCTAAAATTAGATAAATCTTTTTTGGAGGATATATGATGAATAAAACAAAAAGAATAGAAGCGGACGGTTCCGCTGACGAAAATATTCTGGCTATGTACATAAATGAAATTATTAAAATCCCGCTTATGACAAGAGAAGAGGAAGACATAACCGCACGTCTTGCCGCGGGCGGCGATAAAGCCGCTCTTGATAAGCTGGTTAGCGCAAATTTGCGTTTTGTTGTTAATGTCGCAAAGCGCTATCAGGGACAAGGGCTTCCTCTTTCTGATCTTATAAGCGAAGGCAATATAGGATTGATGAATGCTGTTGAACGTTTTGATGTAACCAAAGGATATCATTTCATATCTTATGCGGTATGGTGGATACGTCAGGCGATACTTAAAGCTATTTGCGAAAAATCGCGTATGATACGCCTGCCGATGAACCGTGCAGGAGAACTTGTACGCATTGAACGGGCAAGAAAAGAAATACATCAATTTACCAGTTCTGAAAATGAAATTCGTGAAATTGCGACCATGCTTAATATGAATGAAACTCTTGTGTCAGATCTTATAAGCATAAGCCGTGATATGATATCTTTAGACACGCCTGTTTTTGATGACAGCGAGGCTTCGCTTGGCGATCATATTCAGGATGAAGTATTCCAGTCGCCGTATGAATTTGCAGAACAAAGCGTTATGCATGATGATATTGAATCCGTTTTGAATACGCTTGACAAGAAAGAGGCTGATATAATACGCTGTAGATATGGTATTGGGCTTGGTGCAGGAATGACATTGCGTGAGGTGGGAGACCGTTTTAATCTTACAAAAGAACGTATCCGCCAAATAGAGATGAAGGCGCTTAAACGTCTGCAGCATCCAAAACGCATGAAAATTCTGCAAAGTTATGTCGCGTAAGATGAGACTTAAAACGCCTGTCTAACAGACAGGCGTTTTTTTATACAGAAAAATGACGGCTTCATTGTATATTCATATACCATTTTGTAAAAAGAAATGTGATTATTGTGATTTTTATTCTATTCCAATAGACGCTGATTCAAAAGAAATAGACGTTTATATTGATACGCTGTGCAGCAGTATAAAATATCAGTTCGAATGTCATAATGTTGATAAGGTACCAACTGTTTATATTGGAGGAGGAACGCCGTCATTTATAAAATCATCGAGAATTGAAAAACTATTGTCATTTCTTGAATCGATTCTTCCTTCGCTGCCGGAAGAATTCACTGTTGAAGCCAATCCTGAATCACTTACAGAAGCTTTTATTGCTGCGGTTGCCGGCGCGCCGTCGTGTGGAATAACGCGCCTTAGCATTGGCGTACAGACATTTTCAGGCCGTTCACGTAAGGCCGTAGGGCGGTTGGGCAAAACCGGCGATATTAAAGAAAAATTGAAACTGGTTTCTGCATCCGGTATTGATTTTTCAGTTGATATTATATCTGGACTGCCTTATCAGCATATTAAAACGCTAATGAATGATATAGAGCTTTCATTATTATATAAACCTTCACATATTTCGTTATATGATCTTTCATTGGAGAAAGGGAGTCTGATTGCGGAAGAAGTAAAGAAGAAAAAAAGAAAATTTCCAAATGCCGAAACAGCCGAATCCCTTTGGATTTTAGGGCGGGATATGCTGGAAAGCGCCGGATATGATCAGTATGAAGTGTCGAATTTCGCGTTGAATGGTAAACGGTCTCTGCATAATATACGTTATTGGCGTATGCTAAATTGGATTGGCTGCGGAATTTCGGCAAGCAGTACCCTTATAAATGATGATATGTGTGAAGGCATCCGCTGTGTTGATGGATCTATGGAACGGCTGGATAAAATTACGTTACTTAAAGAAACGCTGATGATGGGCTTTCGTTTTATAGACGGGCCGGATGAGGCGTTGTTCAAAAAAAGATTTTTGCACGATATAGAATATTTTATTCCACATACGGTTTCCGCATGGAGGAAGAACGGTCTCCTCTGCACTGAAAAGACAGCTCTTACAAAAGAAGGACTGCTTTTATTAAACCGGTTTATTTATGAATGTTTTTTAGAAATAGATTTCAGAAATAATTGACACGGGAAACAATTGTTTAATCAAATCAACAGACGGAGAAAGGTTTGTGGCGGTGTTGACAAAGTTTTATGCTTTGCCGATAATGGGGCAATATAATGAAATTTTTTAGTTTTGTGAAATTACCAGGGTTTATTCATCTTCCAAAGAAAACTGCCGTCCTTTGGGTTTTAGTTACTTGTTTTTTTTGTTTTTTGATTATAGGAGCTGGGGCGCAGACTCCGGCGGATTTAGATAGACGCTATACAGTTATGATTCAAAATGTTTTTGATTTTATTCAAAAACATTACGTTGAAAATGTTGATCCGAAGAAGCTCTATGAAGGGGCCATGTCTGGAATGCTTAACGCTCTGGACGATCCGTATTCACAGTTTCTTGCTGAAAAAGACATGGCGGAGTTGAATCAGAATGTTATTCAGGGAAGTTATGGCGGAGTTGGCCTTTATATTTCAAAGCCATTGACAGATCTTCCTGACAAGCCTGCCTATGTCGAAATAGCCTCTCCTATAGAGGGAACGCCCGGTTGGCGGGCAGGATTACAGCCCGGTGATCTTATTATCAAAATTGATGATGTATTAACCAATAAGTTAAGTACCGATGAGGTTCTTGCAAAACTTAAAGGACCGGCAGGAGAACAAGTCAAGCTCCTTATCCGGCGTGGAACAAAGCTTGAGTTTCCTGTAACGCTTACACGTGCAATTATCGAAGTGCCCACAGTAAAATTCGCAATGATAGGGGATATTGGTTATTTAAGACTGATAAGTTTTAGTAAAATGACCGCCGAAAGAGCGCGAGAGTCCATTGAAGAGTTTAAAAATAACAATTATAAAGCTCTCATTCTTGATTTGCGTAATAATTATGGGGGATTATTGAATTCCGCTGTAGATATTTGCAATATTTTTCTTGATGGCGGCGTTGTAGTCTCCATTAAATCACGAATTCCTGGCCAAAATTCCGTTGCGCGCGGCGGAAAAACACCTATAGTACCGCAAGATATACCGATTGTGGTGCTGATTAACCACGGCTCGGCTTCCGCTTCTGAAATTGTCGCCGGTGCATTGAAAGATCGCGGCAGGGCGTATCTTGTAGGCGAAAAATCTTATGGAAAGGGCTCTGTTCAGCAGGTTTATCCGCTGGATTCATCAGGATTTAAGATAACAACGGCGCGGTATTATACGCCTAGCGATGTGAATATTGATAAAATTGGGATTCCGCCTGATCGTGAAGTGCTTTTTCCCAAATTTTCTCCAGAGGATACTGAATCGCTTAACAAGCTGATAAATTCTAATAAGATTCCTGAATTTGTTGAAAAAAATCCAAAAGCGTCTCCGGGCGTTTCAGACAGCTTTGCCCGGCAGCTTCAGGAAGAATACAATCTAGATTTTAACCTGCTTCGCAGGCTTATTCGTGATGAACAGAATCGTACTGTTATAGCTCCGATTTATGATTTAGAATACGATGTTCAACTTCAAGAATCAGTAAAAATCCTCCGCAGCGGTATATATAACCAGTTAATCAAAAATACAAAAACATTGCATGATTTACAGAATGAGGCGCAGGCGGAGGCGTCCGCATCCTGATTCATCATTTTGACGTTTCAAAACAATGGGTTATTATAACGCCCCGGCGATTTGCTTCAGTTCTCGATTTAGCTGAAGTTATTGCGTCCTTAAGAGAAAGAGCGGGACTTCGGCGTGCTTTACCGGCAATAATCAGCTCTGACGCCGCGTCTCCGCCGCATACCGCGGAGATTATTTTAAATTATAATTGTGATTCGCGGGCAAACGGGTATTCGTGGCGGACTGGTAAAGAACATATGGAAATTTATGGACATTCGGAGAGAAGTCTTGACAATGCAATTTTCGATTTTATATCAGCTCTTAACGTTAATTTGAATATGCCGGATACTATTGAATTTCCGTTACCTGAATATGATACCTTATTTAGGCTTTCAAAGCGGTCTCAGCATATTCATCATTCTGCACAAAGAAAAATATTATTTATCAACAGAAAATATTCTTATAAAAAAGCGCGTAATTTTGTTCAATGGGCTGCGCGAAATAAAATTGATGAAATTGTCCTTTCGTTGATTGCTGCGATGAATGTGAAAGAGCTGCGGACAATAACTGAGCTTGCGGAATCTTATCATATTGAGATGGCGCGCGGCGGGTTTGAGCTTTCTCTTTTTGTACCGCGCCGTCTTTTTATATTTCATAAGGATATTTTTCGGATGAATGAAGGCAGACGGAAAAGAGATTTCAATTTTTGTCCAAGCAGCAGTAGAACGCAAACTGTTATAAAACAAAATGCCGAATCTTTTTTTAAAAGATTCGCCGGTGGGGTTAAAAAATATTATCTTCTGCCAGACGGCGGCGAGGGCGATTTTTGGTGTTCATGCCATGTTTGTCGTGCATTTACCGTTGAAGAACAGCGTTTTATGGCTGTTAAAAGTGCGGCGGATGTTCTTGCTGGAATAGACAAGAATGCGCGGATAGTTTGTTTTAGCAATACCAGAAAAGGACAAAACGATACAGGATGTTCTAATCTGTGTGAAATCGATTCTTCTTTGGAAATAATTTGTAAATGATACAGCGAAATTTATCTGATTTTTGGAATGAAGATTTAATGCGGCGGATAGGTCTTTTGGAGCGAACCGGCGAATCAAATCCGTTTATTACCGGTCTGGTATATGATTCTCGTTTTGTAAAGAAAGGCTCACTGTTTTTTGCGCTTCCGGGTATTCATGCCGATGGTCATGATTATATAGAACAGGCTATTTCCGCCGGCGCTCGTACCATTGTTCATCAGCGGTCTTTGTCTCCTTTACGTAATGATGTATGCTTCTTGCGTGTGAAAAATTCGCGTTTTGCCATGTCCGCATTTGCCGCAGCGTTTTATAATGAGCCGGCAAAACGCTTGCACGTAACGGGAGTTACCGGAACCGAAGGAAAAAGCACCACGGTTTACCTTATTTTCCAATTATACCGGCTTGCCGGTATAAAGTGCGGCTTTATCTCGACGGTACAGTACAGTATTGACGGCTGTGAAAAATCAAATCCTGAACATCAGACGACGCCGGAGGCTGTTTTGATTCATCAGCGGCTTGCTGAAATGGCTGGTAACGGTGTTTCCCATGCCGTGCTTGAAGCCAGTTCGCACGGACTTTCGCCGCGTACCAACAGGCTGGGCGATGCCGGATTTGACGTTGCGGTGATGACGAATGTTACCCATGAACATCTTGAGTTTCATGGGACATGGGAGCAATACAGAGATGATAAAGCGAATCTTTTCCGCGCTTTGGATTCTACCGGGCATGACAAAACGATAGATGGAAAGCCAGCGCTTTTGCCGTCTTTTGGCGTAGTAAATGCCGATGATCCCAGCGCGGATTATTTTAGACGGGCAACGAAAAAAGACGTTCTTTCATTCGGTATGAACGGCGGTAATTATGGTATTGAACGGCTTTTTAGCGGAATACAAGGTAATAGCTATAGTATTATTGATAAGTTATCAGGAGAAATTTATTCTGTAACGGACAATCTGCCGGGAGCTTTTAATGCCGGAAATACGCTTGCTGCGTTAATTACCGTTTCGCGTGTTCTTGACATTCCAGTTAAAGAACTCTGCGCTCTGGTACCAAAACTTGTTCCTGTACGCGGCAGAATGACGGCAATTCAGAAGGGACAGCCTTTTGAAGTTATAGTTGATTATGCGCACACGCCTTCTTCTTTTAGTGCGCTATTTCCATCCATACATGAAAGGGCGGCGCAAAATGGAGCGCGGATTATTGCGCTTTTTGGTTCGGCAGGCGAGCGTGATACAAGTAAACGCTCTCTTCAGGGCGGTATAGCGGACAAGTGGTCAGATTTTATTGTGTTGACTGATGAAGACCCACGAGGTGAAGATCCAATGGCAATTCTTGAAGAAATTACCGCCGGTATTAAGAATAAAAGCCGTGGCAGCACACTTTTTTTGATTCCAAACCGCCAAGAGGCAATAAGAAAGGCTTTTTTATTGGCAAAGAAAGATGATATTGTGCTGCTTCTAGGAAAAGGTCATGAAAATTCAATAATTTATACAAGAGGCAGCACAAAAACCCTGGAGTATGATGAAATTACCGAAGCGGAAAAGGCGATTGATGAAATATTTGGTAAAAAATCATAATTTTTTAAGAATATATGTTTGTAAAGTGGATATTTATAAATCCTTTGTACTTACGTTTGGATTTTTTTCTTCAGCGTCACTTTTTCTTAGGTAAATAAGCTGTATTTTTTCAGCGGGTTTTTCAGATACGCGGGGATTTTTTTCAATATAGTTGATTATATCAAGCGCCCTGCCGCGGTGAAAACTCGCATCAAGCATTATATTGTGCTGAGGGCAGAGTTCGCGCAGTTTTTGAAAAAGCGCAGAGGCTCCGGCTCCGGTTAGTAAAATATCACGCTGTTCTTGAATCAATTTCGCAATAATTTCCGGCGATGCGTCCATATAACCGGATAATGGAACGCCGTTTTGATAAATTGCGCAGAAAAATCGCTGTTGTTTTGCATCAAGCGCCGGAATTACAATACCATGAAAACTGGAGTATGAAAATGCGATACAATCCAGCGTAGGGATAGCGGCAAAAGGTTTGTTCAGCGCAAGCGCAAATCCCTGCACTGCGGAAAAACTTATTCGTAGTCCCGTCCACGATCCCGGCCCTTGCATACAGGCAAATAGATCTATGTCTTTACATTCTATACGGGCGATTTTCAGAATGGAGTCAATCATTTCAAATAAAATTTCCGCACATGATTTTTCTGCCTCCGCCTGAACGCAAAAACGCCCGCTTGCGGTAAGTCCTACCGACGCAATACTGGTGGATGTGTCAATCGCAAGTATCTTCATTACAAAGCTAGTTATAAGGTCAGGGTTATAAGATGTCAAGCGGCGCGTACGATTTTGTTTTATTGACAACTTCTTGTTCAGCGCTGCAAGGCTCTGTCTCGTGGCTATACAAATTGAGATGCGCTTCTTTCTGGATTAACTAATTCAACCGGTGTCTTGACGTAACTATACATTTTTTGATAAAATAATCTATGAAGAAGATTTTAATCTGAAATAATGAGTAGCGGATATTAACTGCGATTTCGGCTTTTAATATAGTTTTTCAGATTAGGGAAGTTATTGTAATGAGAAGACATTATTTTGCGGAATTGTTTTTTGTAGTTTTTTTATTTTTTTTTACTGTTATTGTTAATGCACAAGACTTTGATGAAGCTTATGGATTTTTACCTTCAAACACGGTTCCATACAAATTGCTTCACGAGAACGGCCGTGTAGAGACAGTGTATATAATACGCCCTCTTCCTCCTCCAAGGCCAAGACAATTGCCGTTGCCGGTAGAAAGAACATATCACGGTACTCCGTCCAGAGTAATCGCCAGATATATTATGACAGTGGTTGAGTATTATTCGGTAGGAAATGTTCTGGTGCCTCCGGCAAACATGATATATTCAGCGCAATGCTCGGTCTTTGCTGATGGTTCTATAATATTAAGATTTTATTTTGTTGATAATACGTATACTGACTATCGTATAAGTAAACCGGTACTCAAGCTGCGGGAGAGTCCTACGCTGTTTAAGACGACTTATTCTATAGTTGAAAAGGGCGGCGCGGATACGCTTTTGAATCCAACAACATGTGATGTCTACAGTAATGGTTATGCTATTTGTGAAATTACTATTCACGGCAGGAATTCTACATCAATGACTATAAATCTTAAAAAAAATTGATTCAATAATCTGGACCGGTGTCTTCTTCACCGATCCATTCCCAGCTTTTCCATTTGTCGGTTTCTTTTTGCCTTATATAATCAAAAATGATTTCATTGCGATCATTTTTTTCATTTGACAAAACTGTCCGCGTTTGGTTGTTGTTTATATCTGATATTTGTTGATTCATGTTAAGGTAAATCAAGCAAAGTTCAAGATTCCGTTTTGCGTTTCGCATTGAGTTATCAACTTCTAATGCACGTCGAAAGCAGAGGGCGGCTTCTTTGTATTCTCCTCGTTGAAATTGCGCAATACCGCTGTTGTAACGAATCCTGTATAGTAAATCATGATTTACCGGAATATCTGGAAATGAATCTTCGGCACGGGCAAAACGTTCCAGAGCGGCTTCCGGCTGTTCCAGCGAAAGATACGCTGAACCAAGCGCATAATTGGCGTACGCTGCCGTTGCAGGATAGTCTATTGCGTCTAAATATGCGCCAACAGCCTTGTTGTAAACGCCTTGCGAATAATAGAAATTGCCGGCTGCGATTTTTAACTTTCCTTTAAGACTATCGCATCCGCACATCATGACGGCTATAATTATGACAATGACGGCAATAAAGCCGCTTTTTCTTTTCTTTTTTGCAAATAAGCAACAAATCATTTTTGCTACCTTAAACTATTCTATAAATTTCTGGCAGGAATATTTTTATAAAAACTATTTTCGCCATCTGAATTTGACACCACCGTTTCTGGAAGTCCCATCATTGTTTTGAGAATACGTCTTTAGCGTCCTGAAGTCAAGTGTTTTTATTGATTCGGCAAATGAACTATTGACAGTAAAACAGCAGTTATCATAAAATAAAAAGACTGGTTTTTCTATCGGCGGCTAGGTAAAGGCGCTGTCTTTTGTTTTTTTTTCGCTGAGATAATTTTATTATTTTATATAACGAAGGAGGGACTTTATAGTTACTGTTAGAATTATTGCGCAGGTTGTTCTGCCATAATAACAGGGAATAGTAAAGGAGTATCTCATGAGAGCAAGACAGAAAATGTTATTTGTGTCTGTTTTTTTGTCGGCTATGGTTGTATTTTGCAATGTTGCCGTATTTGTTATTGCACAAGAAACTCCGGCCTCAGATTTTGTTTGCGAATTGAGCGCAAACGGCAGGGGTGTGAAGATTCTTGGCTATACCGGAAACGGCGGTGATGTAATTGTTCCTTCAGTAATTGAAGGTTTGCCGGTAGTGGAATTGGGAAGAGAGGCGTTTTTTGGAGGATTTCAGAAAAACAATCCTGCAAGCAAAATTACTTCAATCATACTTCCTGACAGTGTGGTAAAAATAGGAAAAAGTTACGGAGATAGAGCGGCTTTTTCTTTTGCGTGGGAACTTACCTCAGTAACGCTTTCAAACCGGTTAAAAGAAATACCTGTTGGATGTTTTAGATATTGCCCAAAACTCACCAAAATAAATTTGCCTGCTAACCTAAAAGCAATACAAGCGGTTGCGTTTAACGGATGCACAGAGCTTGTCGACCTTATTATACCGGCGTCATTAAAAGGCGTAAAATTTTTACGTGGCAATGAAATAACGCCTGATAATTATGCTTTTACCGGCTGTAATAAACTGCCTCTGATTATTCAAGCGAGAATCAGAAATTGGGGTTATAGAGGAAGATTCTAAAAGACCGGTTTTTTGTTCAGCGGATTTCATCAGGGTATGATCTGTGATAGTTTATTATACAGATAAACAAAAAGGTCTTGTGATTTTTAATTCAATGCTTTATAATTAAAATTCATGTTTGGAGTGTTTGATGTTTTACCCTTTATATATTGATCCAGGAACCGGAAGCGCTCTTTTTTCAATACTTATAGCTGGTGCGGCAACCGTTTATTTTATTGCCCGTGCCTTTATCATTAAATTAAAAGTGTTTTTTTCTGGTGGAAAAGCGGTAGCTACTGCTACTCATGCTTTTGTTATCTATTGTGAAGAAAAGCAATACTGCAATGTTTTTAAGCCTGTCATTGATGAATTTGAACGGCAAGAAAAAGAGGTTTTATATTTGACGTCCGCTGAAGATGATCCTGTTTTTAGTTCAAGTTACCGGTTTGTTAAATCTGAATTTATTGGCAAGGGGAATAAAGCGTTTGCCCGCTTGAATTTTCTTTCTGCGGATATTGTTTTGCTTACCACGCCTGGTTTGGATGTATATCAGCTTAAACGTGCAAAAACAGTAAAACATTATGCACATGTACTTCATATGCCCTGTGATGCAACGCTGTACCGTATTTTTGGACTTGATTATTTTGATTCCGTACTCCTTTCTGGAGATTATCAGGCTGTTGATATACGCACGCTTGAAAAACTTCGTGATCTTCCGAATAAAGAACTCATAACGGTTGGCTGTCCGTATCTTGATGTGGCTGCAGAAAAAATTATTTCTATTCCGCCGGAACAAAACCATCCTTTTACGGTGCTGGTTTCTCCGTCCTGGGGCGCTTCTGCGCTGCTTTCAAAATACGGTGAGCGTCTGCTTACTCCGCTTATAAAAACAGGATGGCGGATTATTGTGCGGCCCCATCCCCAATCGCAAAAATCTGAAAGCGCTTTGCTGTCTGCGCTTACTGAACAGTACAAAAATGAAAAGAATTTGATATGGAATTATGATCGTGAAAATATTTACGCGCTTGCAAAAGCTGATATTATGATATCTGATTTTTCAGGAGTTATTTTTGATTATGTATTTCTATGCGATAAGCCGGTTATGTATATAAATGAGCATTTTGATATGAGGCCCTATGATGCAGATGATCTTGGAGAAGATGCAGCTGAAAAATTATGGCAGTTTCGTGTCTTAAAAGAGATAGGTATAGAACTTAAAGAAAGTATGTTTGAGGCCATAGGCGATTATATTAAGAACGCTTCGGACAGCGAAGATCTGCGTATTGCAAGAAAACGTGCAAAAGATACTGCATGGCAGTATCATGGCGAAGCGGGCAGGCGTATAGCCGAATTTATGATTTCCAAATCGCAGAGTTAATGTATTTGCCGTAATGGATTTACTAAAGGCGGGTTTACTGAGACTTTGCAGTTCGAGTATTGATATTAGAAACGTGCTTCATGGCCGTGAAGATTCTGTTTATGAATTGTTGTCGAAATTTATTAATGAAATAGAATTATTTAATGCCGCTTATGGTTTGGTATCGTATAAAAATACTGATGATTTGGTTGTACGACATGTTTTGGATTCGCTTGCTCCATTAGGCGTTTTGATTCAGAGATGCAAAGAAAAATTTGTATTTGCACAAACGCCTTTTTTGGTTGGTGACATAGGTTCCGGAGCTGGCTTTCCGGGCATTCCTCTAGCGATTGCATTGCCGCAGTTACATATTACGCTCATAGAAAGAATGCACCGGCGCGCCGGTTTCTTGCGCAATGTTCAGGCAATTCTTGGCATAAAAAATATCAGCGTTGAGGAATCACAACCTGAACAAATACCGCGTGAGATGTTTCAAATGCTCACGTTTCGTGCGTTAAGTCCGTTAAAAGACAAAATAATAAAAGAATTTATGAGCCTTTTGACGCCTGACGGGTTTATTGCCGCGTATAAAGGCAGAAAGAAAAAAATTCTGGAGGAAATTGCTTTTATAAACAACGCCTGTTATTCACATGATATAATATGCTGTAATGTTCCATTTCTTGATGAAGAGCGGCATATTCTGATAATAGAACAATCTGACGGGGGCGTTGTGAGAGGATCTCGATGAAAAATCGTATTGATTCTTATACGTTTTCTGATATAATAGCTGATGGAGATCGTATATGAGTGAAATATTTCCTATAAGGGACGATTGTTTTACTGAAGAAGATAAAAAAAATATTGCAAATATAGAATGCTGCTATAACGGCATTGCGGACGCTGTTTCTAATGAAGGTAAACTTATTTCAATTTATAATGAAATTGGGAAAATGATGCAGGATGTCTGCAATAAAGAATCCAATATTAAGGTATATTCTTTTCAGACTCATTCCGAAACTCACTCCGAAGCATCGCGTCTTGTAGCAAAGTTGCGAAATATAAGAACGCAGCAGCAAGAATTTGTTTACTATACGCAGCGGGCATACGAGCTTTTATTTAATCTGGCCTACGGCATGTGCCGTTCAAATAAAAATTATCTTATTATTAAAACACCTGTTGATATGCCGTTTCAGCAATATGCTGTTCACAAGATAAATAATGTTGATGACAAAGTAGAAAATACTATTATGTGCGTTATGCTAAGAGGCGCGCTTCTTCCATCAATGATTATGTCAAAAGAAATACAAGAATATTCTTCACACGGCTATGTGACGCCTTTTGCTTTATTTAAAATAAGCCGTGATGAAACAAAAGAAGAACATAATATGCAGTATATTCTGGAGCTTGAAAAATCATTTTTTGACATAGATTTGCTTAATAACAAAGATTTGGTATTTGCTGATCCAATGAACGCAACAGGCGGAAGCCTTGTTACTGTTGTGAATTATCTTACTAGTCATGGAGTAAAGCCAAAATCAATTCAATTCTTTAATATCCTTGCTTCTCTTAAAGGAGTTCTGCGAGTTGTGCGTTCAATAGAAAACTGCAAGGTTTGGACGCTTTGGGTAGATCCTGCGTTGAATAGCAAAGCTTATATTACTCCGGGGCTGGGAGATGCCGGCGATCGTATCAATGGCAAGGATTCAGGCGATTATGCAAGAAATATTATTCAACTTATTTCTGATTATGGAACAAATATAACGCAGCTTTATAGAACCCAAGTTCGGGAGATTGAAAAAACAATACTTGGAGTAATAAAGCCAAAATCAAAAATTATTCCCACTCTATAGTTGCGGGCGGTTTGCTGGAAATATCTAAACAAACGCGGCCTATTTGCGGCACTGTGTTTGTTATTAGAGTTGATATTTCGGTTATGTCTTTTATATTGAAGGGATAAACGTCCGCCGTCATGCCGTCTGCACTGGTTATAGCGCGTAATGTCAGTACCCAGCCGTATTTACGGCCATCGCCGGCGATGCCTACACTGCGTACAGGAAGTAAGACGGCGAATGCCTGCCAGATTTCTTCGTATAAAGTTTTATTTGTTACCGGATTACGCCGCCGTTTAAGCTCATTTATGAAAACAGCATCGGCTTCACGCAAAATAGCGCATTTTTCATGTGTAACTTCGCCTAAAATTCGTACGGCAAGTCCCGGTCCAGGAAAAGGATGCCGTCCAACAAGAGATTCATCAAGGGAGAGAAGCCGTCCAAGCGCACGGGCCTCATCTTTATAAAGCTCTCCAAGTGGTTCAATAATTTTACCCGCCGCGCGTTTTGCTTCAACAAGCGGACTTCCTACGTTGTGATGACTTTTAATAAGATGCGCTTTTTTGCCGATACCTTTTCCGCTTTCAATAAGGTCGGTATAAAGCGTTCCCTGAACCAAAAAATAATCTTCGGGTAGTTTTAGCCGGTCAACTTCGCGTTCTTGTATGCTGATAAACAAGTCGCCGATAATTTTTCGCTTTTCTTCTGGGGATTCATGGTTTTTTAACGCGGCAAGGAATTCATTCTCGCAATGAAGTATATGAAGATTTTTGACGCCGAACCGGTTTAGAATAGTGGTTACCTCTTCTGTCTCACCGGAACGCATCAGTCCTGTATCGATATACATAAGATGAACCTGTTCAGGAGGCAGCGCCTTAAGCAGCAAAGCCGCCGTTACGGTTGAGTCAACACCGCCTGATATTAAAAGAAGGAGTGGTTTGCCGTTCGCTTGTTTTCTGAGCTGCGCCGGAATTTTTTCAAGATATTTTTCCATTGTCCAGTTTTGAGCGCAGCCGCACACGTCCAGTACGAATGATGCGAGAATTGAGCTGCCGAACTCGCAATGGCTTACTTCAGGATGAAATTGTAGACCAAACCACGGTTTTTCTTCATGGCAAATTAGTGCGGGAAATCCTGTCGCGCTTGTTCCGGTTTCGATAAATCCGGGCGCTAATTCTGATAATGTGTCTCCATGACTCATCCACGCAGTAAAGGCGGGGAATTTACTTTGTTCTGAAAAAAAATGGCGTAACTCAAATATCTTTCTTTTTGTGAATCCAGAAAGAAACCTCTGCGCCGCTTTGTTAAATTTGGATAGACGTTTGATGGTTTTTAAGTTCATAAAAATTTCAACGCCGCCATATTCCATTTTTGGGAGCGGTACGACTTTGCCTCCTAAGTCTGTCATGATCCTTTGAAGGCCGTAGCATATTCCCAGCAAGGGAATTTCGCTGTTGTAAATGCGCTTGTCCGGTATTGCGCCTGCGGCATATACTGATTCTGGAGAACCGCTCAGTATAATTCCCTTAACTCCGTCAAGAATTTTATCTGAAAGAGGTGTATCGCCCGGTATGATTTCAGTGTAAACGCCGGTTTCACGAATACGGCGGCCTATTAAGGCTGTTGTCTGTCCGCCAAAATCCAAAATAAGTATCTTGTCCTGTTCGTTCATTCTGCAAAGTTTACCAGCTTTTTATGGATTTTTCCAGCGGAGTAGATGTATATGCGGGCATCTAAAAAAACAGGGTTTAGTTTAGCGTAAATATGCCGATAAATAGGGTAAGGATTGTGCGGCCGGATTTTTTTATGAGATTTCAAACAGATAGATTAAAAATGATGTTTATAGTCTTTCTTATAAGCGGTGTTACGTTTGAACTTTCGGCTGAGGCCCCCGTTGTTGGAAAATATTCTGATTTAGGCAGTGCTCTAAGTGAATTTGCGGCCAGAAACAGCGGAAGAGCGAATATTACCGCAGATATGGGACTTAACTGGTCAGAGGCATATATAGGTGAACTTATAAGTTTTCCTCCGCATTATGGATTTGGCGGCAGCGTTGCTTTAAACAGCTTTGGCGCAAATTTTATGAATTCATTTTTAGTTGATAACTTGGGCGCTAGTGAAATAAAGCCATTGTTTGCAAAGAAAATTTTTTTTCCGTCTTATGTTGCTGAAATGCGCATAGGCGGTTTTAGAGGCGTTCCATTTGATATAGGCTTAAAAGCCGGATTTTTACCTTCCGTAATTCCACTGCCGTTATTCAGCGATTTTAAGTACGATAATTTTCAATTCGGCGGTGATTTGAGATATAATATCGCAAAGAGTTACTACACAGGATTCATGATGTCTTTGGGATTTGGTATAAACTATGTAAGTGGATTTCTTGAACTGGAAGGCTATAATGGAGTGTGGTCTGAATCAGGAGGCGCGGCTGGCGGCACTCCGAGTTCTACAGTTCTAAAATCAAATGGGTCAAAGCTAAGGATAAAATGGGACGATGTCGCTTTTAACGCAAAACTTATTCTGCAAAAAGGCTTTAGGACGTGGGGTGTAACTTTTTTTGGCGGAATAGTCGGCGGCTACGGTTTATCAAGCAGTAGTTTGGGGTTAATAGGCGAAGGATTTTCATGGAATAATACAAAGGTTGCTGATATGACAGGTACTAATATGCAGGAGGTTCAAGATAAATTGAATAGCATAGTCGGTAGTGAATCTCAGTGGATGGTTTCAAATTCTTTGGGCGAATTTGGTTTAACGGGAAAAGTAACTGCAAATGCTGTTGATTTTCATTGTTACGAAGGAATAGCATTCGATCTGGATAATGACTGGCACATACAACTTGCCTTAGTAATGGATTTTATTAGCCTTGAATATGGCTTTGTATTAGGCTTTAGATGGCAACAAAAACGGTTATGATTATGGTATATTTAAGAACTTTTTTTGAATTTTTGATTGTAATTCTTGCTATGATTGTTTTTATGCCGCTTGGCGTTTTGGCGTTTTTAATTCATATCATTGGACTAAAAAAACTTTCAGCGATATTTATCTATAAAATGGCCCAGTGTTGGGCTATGCTGCTTATAATAGGGAGCGGCTGTACAATGAAAGTTACCGGACGTGAAAATATTCCTAAAACAGGCGGCGTTTGTTTTGTCAGCAATCATACGGGGCTTCTTGATATTCCATTGTTACTTGCGTATACGGGGCGGCCGTTTGGTTTTATAGCAAAGAAAGAACTCTCCTTTATTCCGTTTCTTAATATGTGGATATTACTGTTGGGAGGGTTGTTTATTGACCGGAAAAATCCGCGTAAGGCTTTAAAAACAATATCTAAGGGAGTTAAGCATATAAAATCGGGTTCCGCTATGATAATTTTTCCTGAAGGGCATAGGAGTCGCGGTCAAGGTCTTCTTCCGTTTAGGCCGGGCGCGTTCAAGCTTGCCGTTCGGTCCGGCGCAGCGCTTATTCCTGTGTCAATTTCCGGCGGTTACGAGGTTTTTGAAAAACAAAGAGCAATTACGCCGGGGCCAGTATCTATAACGTTCGGTACGCCGGTATTTGCTTCGGAATTTGAAAACATTGATGCAAAACAAAATCTTTCTGACAAAATTTACGGTATAATAGACGAGATGCTTAAAAAGCAATAATATGCCATTATGCGTTATTATAGTACACGAAATGATCTGGAAGCGGTAAATTTCGCCGCCGCCGCATTGCGCGGACTTGCTTCTGACGGAGGGCTTTTTGTTCCTGAAGAAATTCCATGTTATCGTCCTGCTGTTATTTCATCACTTCTATCGATGGATTTTTTTGACATCGCTTTTGAGACGATACGGCCTTTTGTTCATCCTGAAATTCCTGATAGCGCACTTAAAGATATGGTTTCCAGCGCTTTTACGTTTCCGGTACCAGTTGTTCCGGTGTCTAACCGTTTTGTGATGGAATTGTTTCATGGGCCAACGGCCGCATTTAAAGATTTTGGGGCGCGTTTTATGGCGAGGGCGTTTTCTTATCTGCGGCGGGGAGAAACGAAGCCGCTTAAAATACTCGTTGCTACATCGGGCGACACGGGCGGCGCTGTTGCAAGCGGTTTTTTGGGTGTTGAGGGTATTACGGTTACAGTGCTGTATCCTAAAGGCCGTGTATCGCCTCTTCAAGAGAAACAAATTGCCGGTCTTGGAGGTAATGTTAGTGCGCTTGCCGTTGAAGGAAGTTTTGATGATTGTCAGCGTCTTGTAAAATTGGCATTTTCAAACAAAAATATCCGCACGAAATTTGATATGTCGTCGGCCAATTCGATTAACATAGCCCGTCTTATACCTCAGACTGTTTACTATACGTTTGGCGCAGCGGCTTTTGTTAAGAGCCGGAACAAAAATCCTGTTTTTTGTGTGCCTTCCGGCAATTTTGGCAATCTTACCGCCGGTCTTTACGCAATGATGATGGGCGCGCCGGCAGACCGGTTTGTCGCGGCTACGAATATCAACAAAACTTTTCCCGATTATCTTGAAAGCGGTGCTTATGAAGCGCGTTTATCTGAGGCTACTATTTCAAATGCGATGGATGTAGGCGCTCCAAGTAATTTTGAACGAATGAAAGCGCACTGGACGCTTGAAGAGATGCGCCGTTTAATTTTGAGTGTTTTTATTACTGATGATGAAACTCGTTCGACAATAAAGGATGTTCACGAAAAGTATGGTTATTCTCTTGATCCGCATGGAGCCGTCGGCTGGACTGCAGTGGATAAGCTTGATAAAAAGAAGCTTTTACCGGCGGAGCGCGCCGTAATTCTGGAAACCGCGCATCCGGCCAAATTCGCCGAAGTTGTTGAACCGCTTACCGGCCCGGTTCCGCTTCCACCACAGCTTGCGGAAGCGGATCGGCGGAACGCTGTTTTTACGGCCATTCCTGCCGATATAAACGCGCTTGTTGATGTTTTGCAATAACCGGATGCGGGACGTAATTGAATATCGTATAAAAATCTCCGCATCTGTATTGACAATAGGCTTGTTTTGATTGATAATAAAACGGAATTTTACTAGAGAAATTCAATCGTTTTGTATTCCTTGGAGGTTTGGATGAAGATAGGTTATAGGCGCATGGTACTGATGTGCTGTGCGGCGGCGCTAAGTTTAAGCGCTTGTTCAAAGAAAGGGGCCGCCGTAAAAGAAGGAGATGCGGCGTTTCATATTGGTATTGTAACAGGAACAGTCTCTCAGTCTGAAGATGATCTTCGCGGAGCGGAAGAGCTAATCGTCCGCTATGGTAAATCCAGTGAAGGCGGCATGATAACTCATATTACGTATCCTGATAACTTTATGGATCAGCAGGAAACAGTGATTACTCAAATTGTTACGCTTGCCGATGATCCGGTGATGAAGGCAATTGTCGTTCATCAGGGCGTTCCTGGTACTGCGGAAGCGCTCAAGCGTATCCGCGAGAAACGGCCGGATATTCTTCTTCTTACGGGAGAGCCGCATGAAGATCCGCTCGTTATTCAACAAGCCGCCGACCTTGCGTTAAGCTGCGATTTTATTTCGCGGGGCTATACCATTCCGTGGGCGGCTAAGCAGTTGGGCGTAAAGAATTTTGTCCATATTTCGTTCCCGCGCCACATGAGCTATGAATCGCTGGGGTTGCGCCGCCAGATAATGGAAGAAGCGTGCAAAGATCTGGGGCTTAACTGGATTTTTGAGACAGCGCCTGATCCGCTTTCCGATGTGGGACAGGCTGGCGCTCAGCAATTCATTCTTGAGAAGACCCCGCAATGGGTTGCCGCTTACGGTAAAGATACGGCGTTTTTCTGTACAAACGATGCGCATACCGAGCCTCTGCTTCGTCAGCTTATAACCAACGGCGGCGTTTTTGTTGAAGCTGATTTACCCTCGCCGCTTATGGGTTATCCGGGAGCGTTAGGAATTGATCTTGTTGCCGAAGCGGGCGATTTTGATGCGATTCTGAAAAAAGTCGAAAGCGTTGTAGTAGAACGCGGCGGTGCGGAACGGTTTGGTACGTGGGCGTATTCTTACGGATTTACTGTTTCTGCCGGACTTGGAGAATTTGCTAAACAGGTTATTGAAGGCGCTGCTGCTCTTGATGATACTGATGCGCTTTACGCCTCATTGGGGGAATTTACTCCAGGCGCAAAATGGAACGGCGGTTTTTATATCGATGCGAATACCGGTGTTCGCGCTCGTAATCAAATACTTGTTTATATGGATACCTATATTTTGGGCAAGGGATATTTGCACACGACAAAGATTGAAGTACCGAAAAAATACTACAATATCAAATTTAATAAGCCGCAATAATGGCATTTTTACGTTTAGAGAACGTAACAAAAGATTTTTATAACGTCGTTGTTCTTAAGGATATGTCGTTTTCCATTGACGAGGGCGAAATTGTTGCCCTCGTTGGTGAAAATGGCGCGGGCAAGACAACGCTGATGCATATTCTTTTTGGTATGCCCGATATTATAGAAACAGGCGGTTTTAGTGGTGCGTTTTACATTGATGAACAAGAAGCGTGTTTTAAGACGCCGTTTGATGCGCTTGAGGCGGGAATCGGGATGGTTCATCAGGAATTTTCCCTTATTCCCGGCTTTAAAGCTGATGAAAACATTCTTCTGAACCGCGAACCCGTCAAGAAAAATTTTGCTGTCGAAATTTTTGGCGAACGTATGGCTCACCTGCGGCGGGATAGTATGCGTAAAAAATCCGGCGCGGCTATAGAACGGCTTGGTATCTCCATTGCACCGGAAACTCCGGTAGAGATGATGTCTGTTGCCCATAAACAATTTACTGAAGTTGCCCGCGAGATAAGCCGCGAAAATACCCGCCTTCTTGTCATGGACGAACCGACGGCCGTTCTTACCGAAAGCGAAGCGTCCCTTCTTTTGGAGAGCCTTAAACGGATTGCCGCATCGGGCATCTCGATAATCTTTATTTCGCACCGGCTTCATGAAGTAATCAGCGTTGCGAGCCGGATAATCGTCCTTCGGGATGGTCATATCATAAAGGATACGCCGAATAAGAATGTGAGCGTCCGCGATATTGCCGGCTGGATGGTTGGGCGGCAGATTGAAAGCCGCTCCGAACAGCGTTCCGCGCGGGTTCGTACTGGCGGCAGCATCCTTGAAGTCGAGCATTTGCGGGTTGATATGCCCGGCGAACCGGTACGCGATGTGTCGTTCAGCGTCCAGCGGGGCGAAATCTTTGGCATAGGTGCGCTTGCCGGACAAGGCAAACTCGGCATACCCAACGGCATCATGGGTTTGTATCCGGCGGGCGGCAGCGTGCGTTTTAACGGCGAGACATGGACGCGCTT
>JAITHJ010000057.1 GCA_031280035.1 Spirochaetaceae bacterium
ACGCGCGCCCCGCCCTCTTCCCGCGCCGTACGGCGAAGCCGCCATTCGTCCCAGCCATCCGCCCATTCTCCCCTGACAACTGACAACCGAAAACTGACAACCGGCCACGCCGCCCAGAGATTTGAAAAAATCTCCCGCATCTCGTGATCGAGAGATGCGCATCTCGTGAAAAAATCTCCCGCATCTCGTGAGAAGATCGCCCAGTGATTTCGCAAAACCGCCCAGTGATTTTGCCGCGCCGCGCGGCGAATCGAAGGCCGTCCGCACAGCGCGCGTGTGAAAAGCGGCGGGCGGTCAGCGGGCGGTCGTGGCTTATGTTGACGCACGCTTTGGCGTGGCCGTACTTGACGCACGCCGATGCCGCCCGCCCGCCGCTTTTTACACGCGCGCCCAGCCGTCTTCCCACGCGGTGCGGCGATGTCGCCGTTCATCCCTGACTTCCGGCCAGAAACTCCTGTCCACTGTTCACTGCCCACTGTCCACTCCCCGCTCTCCCCTGACAACCAGCAACCGGCAACTGACAACTGTTCACGCCGGCCGCTCCGCCGTTACAGCGCGATGATGTCATCGGCAAGTTCGCGCACAATATCTTCCTTATGACTGATGAAGATAATCGTCCGGCCTTCCGCTTTGTACTGCAAGACGGTTTTGGTAAGCCGCTGCGCCGCGTCTCGATCCAGCGACTCCGTCCATTCGTCCAAAAACAAGAGGCTCGGTTTGTGGAGAATCGCGCGGGCAAACGCGATGAGCTTTTGTTCGCCCATCGAAAGCTTGTCGGGGCGTATGTCAAGCTCCTTCTTGTAATCCACCGTGCGCAGCGCGTCCTCTATCAGAGCGTTGTACTGCCCCGCTCCCGCAGGCGGATAGTGCAGGGAAAGCGGAAGTTCCAGCGCTTGGCGGAGCGTCTGATTCGCCCACAGCGCGGAATCCTGAAATACAAACGCGCTCTCGCGCCGGAACAGGAGGTTTTCCTCGCGGCTCATTGCGGATATGTCCGCGCCGTTGTAGAAGACTTCGCCGCAGTCGGGGACAAGAATCCCCGCGGCCAGCTTGAGTATCGTGCTTTTGCCGCAGCCGGCGTGTCCGGTCAGCGCCGTTGTCTTTCCGCGCGGGAAGCAATAAGAGAAATTGTCGATGATCGTGTCATGCTGCGCGGAGAACGTTACGTTCCGAAGCTCGATAATGGGCGCCGCCGCGCCGGACGAACCAGACCGCCCGCCGTCCGTACCGCGCGCGCCGCCGTCTGTGTCGCGCCGGCCGCTGCCGGCTGGCGGCGCACACTGGCTGGCGGCGCGCGCGCAGGCGGCGGCTTTCATGAAGTTGTGTCGATTTCGGCGTTGAGACTGCCCATCTTATAGCCTTCAAGCTCAAATGAGACAAACAGGAAGCCGAACGATTTTAACGCGCCGGAAATAGTGTCGAGCAGCGCTTCGTCAAAGAACTTCCGGCGTTCATCCGGCGCAACCTCTATCCGCGCTATGGCGTTATGACTGCGAACGCGGATTTGCCTGAAGCCAAGCCGCTGTAGATACGCCTCCGCTTTCTCAACGCGCTTGAGTTTTTCGCTGTCAATGCGCTCGCCGTAGGGAAAGCGGGACGCAAGACAGGCAAACGCCGGCTTGTCCCATGTGGGCAGCTTGAACTCGCGGGACAGCTTGCGTATCTCCGCTTTGCAAAGACCGGCTTCACGGAGCGGACTCTGGATTTGCAGTTCGGAAAGCGCGCGCATACCGGGACGCCAGTCCGATAAATCATCGGTATTCGAGCCGTCAAGTACCGTAGTAATTCCGCGGGCGGCGGCGGCCTTGATAATCGCCCCAAACTCTAGCTTTTTACAATAGTAACAGCGGTCTTTCGGATTCGCCGCCACTTCGCCGTCAATATCCGTCTCTTCCAACAGCACGTGCGTAATGCCTGTAAACGCCGCTACCGCCCGCGCGGACTCAAGTTCGCTTTGCGGAAGCATTGGAGAAACAACCGTAACCGCAATAGACCGGCTTCCCAGCGCAGTTACCGCGCAATAGCAGAGAAATGAAGAGTCTGTTCCTCCAGAAAATGCAACGGCGGCGCTTCCCCAGCCGGAAATCATCGATAAAAGCTTGTCATATTTAACGTGGAGAGTGTCCTTCATACTGAAAAATGTTCCTTACAAATAACAATTATACAATAATACCGTAAATTCCTAAGAATGTCAAAGATATACCGCAGATTTGATTCTTCAAAACACGCCGTATACGCCCTGAAGCGCCGTGTATAGGGCTGTTTAGCGGCTCTATACCGCAACTGGATTTGCTTAAGTTAAAATTACGCCCTACTTCTATCTTTTTTTTTTTTTTGGGTAGTATGCGCTCCGTGAATGTTCTGCTGAAAGCCGCATTGACTTTTTTGTTGACAACAATTCTTCTTGCCGCATTTACCGTGTTCGCATGGACAGGTTTCTTTGGGCATATTGAAACGAATTTCTACGCGCCCGCGCTCGTCAAAAATGTGGAAAAAAGACTTTCAGATGAGACCAAGGGTTTATCGGCGTATCTTGATGAGCTCAATACGCAATTCGCTTTGCTGCTTAAAAATGATTTTATACGCCGCAGCTTCAGCGTTAATCAGGATCAAATCGATATTTTCGAACGCTCAAGAATCGTGGGCGAACTCCTTGCGTCAATGCCCGCGTTGCAGTGGATTCGTTTTGTTGATTTGGCAGGCAACCGGATTCATTTTTCAACGGAGACCGTAGATGTCGTCATTCGATCAGGAAATACGGTGGCATACCGTCCGTGGACGGACGTTCCGCGCTATATCCGCATAACAGAAGAGATGACTTCAGGACAGGCTGGTATAATTTTTGACGGCGATAACGAACGGCTTGTTTTTTATATGACGATTTACGATATGGATGATATAAAACAAGGCGTGGCGCTGTTTTCTATGACATCGCGCATAATTGCCGATAAACTTGTTTTGCTTGGGTATCTTGGCATAAATGATACTGTTTCGCTGATTTCATCTCCGGCAGGCATTGTTCCCGGACTTCGCAGCGAAACCGACGGCGCGCTTAAAGAAACCGTCGCCGGTTTTTGGCAGGAACACGGCACGGAAGCCGGCGTGATTCATTCGCCGTTTGCATCGTTCAAACTCTTTTCACAAAAAACATGGCAGCAGATTTTTGTAGGAAAGCTCGTTGACGAGAAATTCTTTGAGCTTCCGTTCATCCTTAAAATGATGATACTGGCCGTCTTTGGTATAACGGTCTTTATTATCATTTTCTGGTTTATGAACCTAAAGCAGGACCCTGTTGTCATTATCCAGCATAGAATGAAACGGCTTCAAATTAGTCTCTTAAACGAATATTTTGACTTGAAGGACGATATGGATTGGCGGCAGTGGAAGCGTGCCATAGCCGGCAGACGGGAAGATGTGCGGCGGGAACTGTTACGCGGCTTTAACGAACATAAAAATGCCGGCGTATATAAATACGTTAATTCGTTCTTTGATAAGTCATGGGACGACTTTGTTGCCGTAATAAGCAGCCGTTCACGAGGCGATATTGAACGGCTTGATGAACAAAAAGTTGAAGATATACTAAAACGAATAATGAAGGCAACGCTTGCGCTTGCGGAAACCAATAATATGCCGGAGCAAACAGACACAGCGCGGTCTACGCCGGCTGCCGCTCCTGTTCAAAAGGATAATCCCGCAAATACCACCGCGCCTGCCGCCAAGCCCGCGCCGGATGCTGTAGAAGAACTTGATGAAGTTGAAGCCGTAGAGGAAGCCGAAGCTGTGGAAGAGTTTGACGAGATTGAAGCCGTAGAGGAATTGGACGAAGCCGAAGTTGTAGAAGAGCTTGATGAAATTGAAGCTGCCGGAGCGCCGCCCGCTCCCGTTCAAAAGAATAATCCTGCAAATACCTCTGTTCCCACTGGCGCGCTTGCCGCCAAGTCTGCGCCGGAAGCCGTAGACGAGTTCGACGAGATTGAGGCTGTTGAAGAGGAACTGGACGAAGCCGAAGTTATAGAAGAACTTGACGAGATTGAAGCGTCAAGACCGGCGTCCGCTGTGTCGCAGATGTCTCCTGTTGACAGTTCTGCAGATAAAAGTAGAAAAGACGTAGTGAAAAATATATCAAAGTCCATTATGGACATTGTTACAAAAAGCGCGCTTGCCGAGCGGCAAGAAAAAGAACGAAAAGAAAAGGAGAAACGGGAAGCCGAGAAAAAAGCCGCAGAAAAAGCTGCGGCAGCTTCAAGAAACAAAGGCGAACCGGAGACAGCTATGGCGGATACAGTACAATCACTTGAAAACGATCCATTTGTTGGCGTTGATTTTGAGGAGGATGAGACAACATTGAATTCAGACGATTTTTCATACGGCAGTTTTATTACAATGGTGTCATCTGCGAACCAGTATGACAGCGGCAGTAAGGCGTATTCGGCAAGACCTGATATGCCGTTAGGAAAGCCGTCTGCTGTTGGCGAATTTGCCGGCAAAAATGGCAGTGGCAATAGAATCGCTAATACGGAAGGCGTTGCTATAATTAAAGAACGCGGCGGAGTGCCGTACATAGAACGTTCTGCATTGAACTTTGGCGGAAATCTAGACGAAAAACTTGATTTGAAAATTAAAAACCTTGTGGATGCGGTTTTGTATCCCAGATCTCTGCCTCACCCTGCCCCGCCGCCGCGCAAAGAGCCAGCCGCCGCCGCGCAAAGGGAATCGGCAGTGCATTCCGCCGGCAACATTAAACATTAGTTTCCGGTATTTCGGCAATATGCGCGGCGGCGGTATGCGCGGCGATAGCGCCATCGCTTGCGGCAACAACCACCTGCCGAAACGGCGATGACCGAACATCGCCTACGGCAAAAAGGCCGGGAACGCTGGTTTCCATGTTTTGATTTGTTTTAATAAAGCCTGCATTGTCCAATGTAACGGCAAGTTCAGTCAAAAGTTCCGTCTTTGGAAGTATTCCGGCAAAAATAAAAACTGCGGCGGTGGGTTCTTCCCGTTTTTCTCCGGTCTTTGTATTTTCAAGAATAATTGATTCTACTTTTTCAACGCCTTTTATGGCAGTTATTCGCGTGTTAAACCAAACACGAATCGATTTATTATTCAAAATTCGCTGTGCAATGGCTTTTTGAGCACGGAATTCACTGCGCCGGACGAGTATCGTTATATCCGGTGTTATTTTTGAAAGGAATTCGGCTTCATCGCATACTGCATCGCCGCCGCCCACCATAAATATTTTCTTGTTTTTAAAAAACGGGCCGTCGCAGCTTGCACAATACGATACACCTACACCGGAAAATTGAGTTTCGCCAGGTATGTCAAGCGTACGATGTCCCGCTCCGGTGGCAAATATTACCGCTTTTGCTCGTATTAGTCCGCCGTCTTCCAGACCGGCTTCAAACAATTTTTCTTTTTTTCTCAGAAAAATTACCGTTCCCGAGAAAAGTTCCGCTCCAAAAGCTTCCGCCTGCTTGTGTAAGTCAAGGGAAATTTCGCTCCCTGATCTTCCAGCGCTATTGCCCGGATAGTTCTCAAGACAGTTAATCATCAACGCTTGACCGCCAAATGCGCTTTGTTCAATAAGTAATGTTTTTAACGCGGCGCGCGCGCCATATTGGGCGGCAGTCATCCCAGCCGGCCCTCCGCCTATAATTAGTAAATCAACATCTTTTTTCATAACCACTCCATCATGTACCGGATGCTCCCATTTGAGGAGGTCTGTATTAATTACCATATCATGGATTTGCTCAAATTGGTACAGCTCATTTTTTTCATATTTTTACGGTTTTTTATGCGGCGGTATGCCAAAATAGAGGAGTCTGAGGGTTGTCTTAGTTCATTCATTTTGCTACTATTTTCACATAAGTTTCTTTAAGGATTGGAAATTGGCAAAAGCAGTATTTAGACCCGGTGAAATTGTCCAAAGCGTTTCAAAAGTTATTTTGGAGCCGCCGTTTCCCGAAGAAAAAAAAGAAGAATTTTTTGACATAGAAGAAGACGAAAACGAAGAAATCTTTTTGGCACCGACTCCTGCCGAACTTCAGGCTGAAGCAGACCGGCGTAAGGCAGAATGGGAAACCGAAAGAGCCACGCTTTTAAATGCGGCAAAAGCTGAAGCGGAAAATATCGTTGAAAATGCAAAACGTACGGTGGAAGAACAGGCTGCCGGAGCAAAAAACGAAGCGGATAATATGCTGGAAAACGCCCGTAAGGACGCTGAGCAAATAAAATCCGGCGCTCAAACTCAAGCCAAAGAGATTGAAGATGCCGCTGGTTCAAAATGTGAATCTGCTCGAAAAACAGCGTATGACGAAGGATTTGAGAAAGGCCGTGAAGAGGGCTATAGCGCTGGCTTTGCCGAAGTACAAAGGCTTGTAACCCGTGCTCATGTGATTCTTGAACGAATTCAGGATAAACGTTCTGATATTCTTGATGAGGCGGAACAACAAATTATTGATTTATCGCTGCTTGTTTCACGTAAAGTTGTAAAAACGATACCGGAAACATGCCGGACGGTCGTTGTTGAAAACATAAAAGAAGCGTTGGCGCGTGTAAAATGCCGTGGGAAAATCATGATAAAGGTAAATCTTGCTGATTTAGAGTTGGCAACTGAACGTCTTGCCGAATTCACAAAGCTTGTCGAAGACTCCGGATCAATGCAAATCCTCGAAGACACTTCCGTAGACCCAGGCGGTTGTGTTATTGAGACAGATTTTGGTGAAATTGATGCCAGGATCGCTAATCAACTTGCCGAACTTGAGGCAAGAATTCTTGAAATATCGCCTGTTAAACGTAATTCACGCTGATGGAAGGCCTGTTTACAAAATATCTTGAGGCCGTAAGAGAAACGGAAACGATTACCTGCGTTGGCTATGTCTTTCGCGTGCAAGGGCTTTTGGTTGAAAGCCGGGGGCCTCAGGCTGTTGTAGGAGAGATATGTGTAATCCATGTTCAGGATACAGAAATACTTGCTGAAGTTGTCGGACTTTCAGGCGAAATCGTGCAGCTTATGGCGTATAGCGAAATTTCCGGCGTTGAGGTTGGATGCCGCGTAAAAGCTACGGGACGCATGTTATCTGTGGCTTGTTCGCCTGATATGCTTGGTAGAATTCTTGGGCCGTTGGGAACACCGGTTGATAATAAAGGCGGAATAGTTACATCTGTTCGTTATCCTGCGCTGGCAAGTCCGCCGCCTGCTCTATCCCGTCCGCCAGTAAAAAAACGAATTATTACCGGAATACGGGCGATTGACGCCTTTCTTGCCGTAGGACAAGGACAAAGAATGGGGATTTTTTCCGGTTCCGGCGTTGGAAAATCGACTTTTCAAGGAATGCTTGCGCGAAACGCTTCGGCTGATGTGAATGTTATTGCACTTATCGGGGAGCGCGGGCGAGAACTAAACGACTTTATTGAGCAAAATCTTGGGCAGGATGGTATGAAACGATCTGTTATTGTAGTTGCAACGTCAGATCAAAGCGCGCTTGCTCGTTTACGTGGCGCGTATGTTGCTACCGCCGTGGCCGAGTACTTTAGAGATCGTGGAATGAATGTCATGCTGTTGTTTGATTCGATAACTCGTTTTGCCCGGGCGCAGCGGGAAATTGCGCTTTCCTCAGGTGAAATTCCGGCGCAACGCGGTTACACGCCGTCAGTTTTTGACGCGCTGCCTAAACTTTTGGAACGCGCCGGCACGTCAAGCAAGGGTTCGATAACGGCTTTTTATACGGTTCTTGTTGATGGAGATGATATGGACGAACCAATATCAGATAATGTGCGCGGAATTTTAGACGGACATATTGTGCTTTCACGCCGTCTTGCCATGCGCGGTCATTATCCGGCTGTTGATATTCTTCAAAGCATTTCCCGGCTGGCCAACGATATTTCTGGCCCTGAAACACGAAAAGCTATCCGTATTGTACGTAAACTTGCTGCAGATTATGCAGAAATAGAAGACATTATTAACGCCGGCGCGTATAAGTTAGGTTCAAATCCTGATATAGATGCGGCAATAGAAAGACGATCTGAAATTGAAGATTTTTTAATTCAGGAAACGGATAAAAAAGCCACGTTTGCTGAAACGCTTTCTGTTCTTAGCGCAATATCCGGCGTAGAGATTCCAGAAGACGAAATGATGACGGCGTAATTGCTGATTTTAGTTTGATGTTTTCCAAACCATACTGCCTCCCATGCCGTCCAGCGACTTAATCAAAGAAAGCCAGTAATTCGCTTCACTCTGAGAAGAATATGGCCCCACGCGCACCCGGTAATATACTTTGCCGTTTACCATGCTGTTTTGTACCAAAGACGTAATACCTTTTCCAGCAAGAAATTCTTTTGCCTCGTCGGCGCCTCTTTTGTTGGAAAATGAACCGGCCTGAACCCAGTAGTCGTCTTGTCTCGGCGCGGCGGGTTTCGGAGCCGGTTTAGGTGCAGCAACCGGCTTAGGCGTTGGTTTGGACGGTTGCTTAGTTTCCGCCGCTGGTTTAGATACCGGCTTCGTTTCCGGTACAGGCATTGAGGGAGTTTGTCCGCCCGCCGTAGCCGGCGTATTTTCTATTTTTACAACGGGAGTACTGGGAATATTTATATAAGTTTTTGTATTTCCATCGCTTAAACGCTCAACCCTAACGGGATTTTCTGCATTTTCTCCGTTTATGTATATTATGTTTTCGTTAGAAGAGGCGTTTTGAATTTGACCGTCAGCAGTAACCGGCGTAGGCGGCGGTACAACTTCGACAATCGGTACGGGAGGCGGAGTCTCGCTGATTATTCCTTCCGTACGGTTTTT
Organism: Spirochaetaceae bacterium; assembly: GCA_031280035.1. Classification (GTDB taxonomy): domain Bacteria; phylum Spirochaetota; class Spirochaetia; order Treponematales; family Breznakiellaceae; genus JAIRPU01. The sequence continues at coordinate 8,792 of JAITHJ010000057.1, forward strand.
TTCGCTCAATGAATCCACTGAAGCAGTTGCTTGTGCATAGTCCATTACCGAATAATTTCTGGGAGAAAACGCCAAAATCGACACCCCTATTACGATAACAAGAAAAAGCCCGACAGAAACCGATATAAGAAGTAATTTTTTCTTTTCCATAAAATTATTTTTTCTCCCAAATATCCGGTTTGTTTTTGAATATCGGTATGTTACTCAATCTCTTCTCCAGGTTACGCTGAAAAATCCGGGAAAAGTTACCAAACCCTTCATTATTTATTATATAAATATCGGCATTTCTTTCTAAATATTGAGAATTAAATTTCTTTTGCGTTGAAAAGCGGCGTGCAATTTCAAACAGCGTAAGTTTATCTCTGACTTTAGCACGAATCATCCGTGTAAGAAGTGAGGCGCGAACTAAGATTATGCTATCAAGATGCGAAAAACTTGATGACTTATGCAAAAGCGCCGCATTTATTATCATATTTTTGTCATGATTTTCGCGTATCCAACAGTCAGTCCAGTGATTTACAAGAGGATGAACGATATTTTCCAGTGCGGCAAGCTCTTCCGGTTTATTAAATACTATTTTGCCCAGCATTTTACGATCTACAACGCCATCAGATCCTAGAATTCCCGATCCCCAGCGGGCTGTTAAATCAAATTTTGCTTCATTAAGCGCTGTCCAGCCTAGTTTGTCTACATCAAGAATAGTAAATCCCTGTTTTTCAAGGCGCGAAGCAATGTAATTCTTGCCTGCACAATACAATCCCGTAAGCCCCAACAGCATTATTGCCAGATTATATAAGCATCGTTAAATCCGATATTCGCGTTTCTAATTATTTTCAACGCTGATTCGGCATCATTTCGTTCCTGATAGGGACCAATCTTTACACGGTAATGCATCATTCCATTTAATTGTTTGCCAAAAATCTCACTGTTTGTGCAATTATTCAAAAACAATCTTCGCCATGTATCCTGTGCGCGTCTTAAGTCTGTAAATGATCCTACTTGAACCCAAAAACCTGAGTACGGTTCGCTCAGATTCACCGTTGGCGTAGGCATATAAAGAGGTGAAATACTGGACGTGGTGTATGATGGCGGCGGCGTTTGAGAGGCCGGAGGAAAATCATATATTTCAATGCTTGCTTGTCCGTATTGAGGCGGCGGTTGTTGCGGTACGTATTGTGCCGCCGGATGTTGAGACTGAATATACTGCATTTCAAGCGGTTGCTGCTGTGCGAGGTGATCTTCCGCCGGAACATAATCCGGCTGCGCCTGCGGTCTATAAATCTGTTGGTTTTTAGCTTTTGGCCGATCTTTTTTTGCCGTTTCGGAACTTTTTGTTCCAGAATTAGCCGAAAACATCATTTCAGGCGTTGATTTTACAATGTTTATTTCTGTTCCTTCGTAGTTTCCTGCAACAAAAGCGGGAGTTACAACGGTCGATGCAGTATTATAGATTTTGTCTAAAAAACGTGTCACCGCATCACGAATTTCATTTATCTGATAGTCGTTAAGTGAAGAAGAGCAGTCAAGCAAAAGGTATATTATCGCGGATTTTCTGTTGCTGGAAAAATCGGTCTTCTTTTGTGTGTTGAATTCGCTGTTTAACTGCCAGTCCTCGTAACCAGTTTGTTTATACCACTGCATCAGCGATGATTCATTAAAATGATCATCAATGGTAATGGTATACTCTATTCCGTAATCTGTTCTACGGCCAGCCGCCGGATTTTTATCGGTAAGCGTTATACCAGCGGCGCTAAGTCCGGTAAGCGTATATCTGTCATTATTGTAGGTAACTCTACCTTCTATATAAGAATCAGCTCTTTCCGGTGTGGAAAGATAGTTATCAAACGTGATCCGCAGGGTTGTACCAACCGGATATGCCGGAACAGTAAAAGTCAATTTAGCGGCAGATTTCCAGAGATTAAGCCTTTCGGCAATTTCACCAAGCCTGTTCTCAATTTGAGAGATTTCACTAAGCTGGATTACCTGTTCTGAAGAACTTGCTATTGACTCAAGCGTTTTTGTAAAATCAACGCCGCTGGTAACATCTTTTCCCAGAATGCCTATCGCCCACGCATCGATTTTTTTTCCACCGATTTTTTTTGTTTTTAATTGCTGGCTTATATACGACATATAAGCGCCTGTTTGTTTTCCCTTGAAACTTATGCCGCCGGGTGATTCAAGCGCTACGTCCGTAGAAGAAGTATCAAGCCCATCGGTGAATGTAATTATGCTTACCGAATCCAGATTCACAGGAAGTTTTCCTGATTTTTCCAAATCAAAGAGATTTTCAAGCGTTGTATGCTCCGCAAAATATAATGCCGTACCATAACTTTTTGTGGGTACATAATTTATGGTAAGTCTTTCTAGTAATTCACGGCGTCCGCCCGGGTCAAGCGGAATCAACATTGGCGGAACATCAATTTTATTTGAAAAAAGTACTAGCCCAACATATACTCCTTCAGGCGTTTTTATTACAGGTTTGATTTGAATGGGCGGCGTAATGGGGATAGTTTCTGGAGTTTCCTCATCGAGGAGTTCGTCCGGTTCAGAGACAGGACTGCCTATTACTCCGCCGTATGCGGGTATGGTTGCCAGTTGAAATCCCATTTCTTCATCCGTTATTTTTTTGCCGTCAGGAAATACAATAAATGGATCAAGAGAAGCATTTAAATTAACGTGATATGCAAAATAGTAATAATTACTGAGCGGCGGAGGAAGATTTGTATCGGTGAACTGAAGAATACTGGAGTTTACTTCTTTTACAAGCGAAACTGTTTTTTCATTACGGTTTGCGCGATAGATGCCGTAGCGGTATTTTTGAGAATCTTTTACTTTATTCCAGTCAAGGCTTATCTGTCTGCTGTCTTGTGATTGAGTTGTAACAAGTAACGTAGGATCGCTTGAGCCGCCCGCGTAAATATTTAATGCAACCAAAAAAAACAGCGCGGCAAGCGCATTCTTCTTTTTGAAAAAACTGAATCTACTAAAACTCAAATTACAATTCCCCCCGGCTTACTAAATGCGCCGGACATAGTTTCTCTAATCTAAATTATCGGAATTATTTAATGAAATATAAAGCTTTTTAATGTATATATGGCTAAAATTCAAAAAATTATGGTAAAATTCGTTTAAGTCTTATTATTGATAACGGTATCATACGCCTTTACGCAGTATCATTTTTGTTCTTGCAAAGAGCCGGTACGCATTATAACATGGTTCATAATGAACATAAATGATAAGTTATCCTATGGCGATGAATCGCCCATAGCCGCGTTAGCAACGGCCGTTACGGTGAGCGCGCTTGCCGTTATACGATTGTCAGGCAAAGGGACGATTGAACTGCTTTCACGTGTTTTTTCGCGTCCGTCCATTCTAAAAAACGCTGCCGGAAATACCGTTGTTTACGGCTGGATTACCGCGCCGGAAAAAATAGATGAGGTGCTTGTTTCGGTGTACCGCGCGCCGCGCAGTTATACGGGCGAAGAAAGCGCGGATTTAAGCTGTCATGGCGGGATTTCTGCGGTGCAGGATATTATGGCGGCATTACTGCGCAGCGGTTTTCGAGAGGCTCTTCCTGGAGAATTTACATTTCGTGCGTTTATCAATGGCAAACTCGATCTTACCCGCGCGGAGTCTGTAATGGAGCTTGTTGCAGCCAAAACAGGCGCGGCGCGGGCAAACGCCGTAGAGCGGCTTTTCGGTGCGCTGGAAACAAAAATTCGCATGATTAAAGAACAAATTGTAACGGTTTTGGCTGAGGTCGAATTAAATCTTGATTATTCGGAAGATGACGGCATAGTCGCCGAAAATGAAAGACTTCCGGCGTGTGATAATCTGAAGAACGCGCTGGAGCTGTTGCGTGAACTTGCCGGAGGTTATGCATGTGAAAAACTCTACCGGGACGGTGCACACGTGGTACTTGCCGGTCCGCCTAACGCCGGAAAATCGAGTCTGTTTAATCTGCTTCTTCGTGAAGAACGCTCGATAGTTACTCATATTCCTGGAACAACACGGGATTGGATTGAAGCGTGGATTTCTATTAAAGGCATACCGGTTTGCATAATTGATACGGCAGGTTTGCGGGATTCCGGCGATGATATAGAGAAGATTGGTATAGAAAAGAGCCGGCATCTAATTCATAGCGCTGATTTAGTGGTATTTATGATAGATGGTACGAATTATAATGGTGTTATACCGGTAGAATTAAAAAATTTTGATAAAAACAAGATTATTTTTGTTTGGAATAAGACTGATATTGTGCAAAATCCTAAGAATTCGGGCTTTTTTTCGCTTAGTGTAAAGACAGAACAGGGTATTGTAGAACTTATAAACTTGATTTCGTTAAAAATTGAGAATTTATACCAAAAAAACAAAAAAGATGATGTTGGATTGGGAAGTGATCGCCAAAAAATACTTGTAGACACGGCTGTGGCGGCGTTGCAAAACACGCTTGATATGGCGGAAAATGGGCAGCCGCTTGATATTATCTCTGTTGAACTTCATGCTGCTGTTCGCGCACTGGGCGAGATAACAGGCGAAGTTTCTACCGGTGATTTGCTTGAAATAATGTTCAGCCGGTTTTGTGTAGGAAAATGAATCCGCCGCCGTAGAAGCGCGTCCTCAGTCTGCCGCCAGATCACGCCTGATTTTTTCAGAGACGTTAGACTAGAAATGCTCTAGTAAAATATTTTTGAAAAAGCTTATACGCGAACTTGATAAAAAATATTATTTGGACTATTGTTTATACGATTTAACTGGAATATCCGGTGTTTTTTAAGGAATATTTTATGGGTTGCAGAGAAAGACAAGAAAAAATCTATGATTGGATGAATTCGGAAGGAATCAGCCTTGTGCTGTTCGAGGATTGCGAGCGGAATCGCGATCAGTCAGTCCGTTATCTTTCAGGGCAGCCCGGAGATTCAATTCTAGCGTTATCTGCTGCAAGAAAGAGCGTTTTGATTCCTTGGGATATGCACATGGCCTCGCTTTATGCGGATGTAGACGAAATCATACCCTATACGAAATTTGAGTTGGATCCATACGATGCCGCCAAAGCTGCCGCTGTGTTTTTTAAAATACCTTACGGATCAAAAATCGAGATCCCGCCGTCAACGCCGTATCCGGCGTTCTTAAAATATGTGGAGGCTCTTTCGGACTTTAATGTGTTATGCCGTGCCAATGGAGCTAAAAACGAGGTTGATAAATCCCGTGCTGTGAAAGACGATAGTGAAATCGAAATTTACCGGATATGCGCGCAAAAAACCAACGAGATAATTGATTTGCTGGAAAAAAATGTCATGAACGGCAGCCTGAAAACTGAGAGTGATATTGCGCTGTTTATAGAGGCTGAATGCCGAAAATTGAATTGCGATGGGGTTGGGTTTACCACGCTTGCCGCGGGGCCGGAAAGAAGTTTTGGAATTCATTGTTTTCCGCCGTTTACTGCAGGCGATTTTGCCGCAAAAGGGCTTTCAATTCTTGATTTTGGCGTTGTGTACAAGGGATATACAAGTGATGTAACCCTTACTTTTGCTCGTTCTCCCAATAAAATTCAGGAAAATCTGCTTTCACTGGTAGAGCAAGCGTTTAATTTGGCTTTTGAAACAACAGCAGCGGCATTTTCCAGTAAAAACGAGCTGAACCAAGGTATAGAATGCCGCGATATTGCTCTTGCTGTGGATGATTTCTTTAGAAAGAACGGCGCATTCATACCGCATGGACTTGGGCATGGAATAGGACTTGAGCCGCATGAAGCGCCGTATCTTCGCCGGCCGCAATCCAATACGTGGCGGCTTGAACCAGGAAATATCTTTACGATAGAGCCTGGCCTTTACGATCCCGTTCATGGAGGCTGCCGTTTGGAAAATGATGTTTTGATAACTGATGCGGGCGCGGAGATACTTACCAAATCTAAAATTATCAGATTGTAAAATAAAGCGGATTTCTTTACGCAGCGTTGATGTTAAAGTTTTTCAAGCTCTTCACGAAAAGCGTTGTCCGCTTCAGACTCGGTAACTGTTTTAATTATCGCGCCGTGTTTAAACAGCACAATTTTGTTACCCGCGCCGGTAATGCCTAGATCGGCGGCGCGCGCTTCGCCAAGTCCGTTTACTTCGCAGCCCATTATCGCAATGGTAACGTTTTTTTTGAGCGTATAACATTCTTCCTGCCATTTTTGAGTAAATTTATGGGTGTCAAAGCCGCAGCGTCCGCAGCGCGGGCAGGAAATAATGCGTACGCCGGAATATCTTCCGGCAGCAAGCAAAATTTCTTTTGCGGCAATTACCTCATTTTCCATCGTATCGGAAAGCGAAATCCGTACCGTATCGCCTATGCCATCACGCAGAAGTTCGTAAAGCGCCGCTGTGTTGCGTACAATGCCGGCAATCAAAGGGCCTGCTTCGGTAACTCCAATATGAAGCGGCGCATCATGGCGTTCTGAAAACATTTTGTTGGCAATAATCGTTTCCTGTACCGATGACGCTTTCATTGAAACGACGGCATTTTTGAAGTTAGCTTCCTTAAATAACGCAAGCTCGCGTTCCGCAGCGTGGCAAAGCGCTTCCGCTGCGGAAATTTTTCTGTCGCTGATAAGGACGCGCAAATCGTGCGGCAGGCTGCCGCTGTTTACGCCGATACGAACCGGAACATTTTTTGCCGCGCATTTTTCCAATACGGCGGCGGTTTTTTCACGCGAACCGATATTTCCGGGGTTTATTCTGATTTTGGCGATGGGAAAATCCAGACAGCGCAGCGCTATCCTGTAATCAAAATGAATGTCGGCGACAACCGGCATTGTAACGCGCTCCGCAAGGTTTCCCAGAATCTCAGCGCTTTCAATGTCAGGAACTGCAAAACGCAGAATATCGCAGCCCAGCGATTCAAGCCGCGTTGCGCGCGCGGCCACGCTGTCAATGGTGTCTTGTGAAATCTTGTCCTTCCACATTGTCTGAATGGCTACAGGCAATCCTTTTCCGATTCGGACGGTTTTAACGTTTCCGAATCCTCCTATCGTTATTTGATTATTGAACGGCATAGTGCTTAATGATACTTGTTTGTCGCTGATACATCAATTAGAATAAACGAATGGCTTTGAATTGTGGTATCGTAGGACTGCCGAATGTCGGCAAATCAACAATTTTTTCGGCGTTGTCTTCCGCTCCGGCGGAAACCGCGAATTATCCTTTTTGTACAATAAATCCTAATGTAGGCATTGTGAATGTACCGGATGCGCGTCTGGTAAAACTCAGCGCGATTTTTTCGCCCAAAAAAACAATTCCGGCAACGGTAGAGTTTGTGGATATTGCCGGACTGGTAAAAGGCGCATCGCACGGCGAGGGTCTTGGCAATCAGTTTTTGGCGCATATTCGTGAAACTGGAATTATTGCGCAGGTTGTACGCTGCTGGGATAATCCCGATATTATTCATGTAAATAATAAAGTCGATCCAGAGTCCGATATGGAAGTGGTTAATATCGAGCTTGCTTTGGCCGACATGGATACGCTGAAAAAGCGGCGGGAACGTGCTGAGCGCGCTCTAAAAGTTCAGTCGGCGGCAGAAAAAAAGACAGCGGAAACGGTTCTTGCCGCGCTTGCCAAAATTGAGAGCGTTCTGGAGGATGGACAGCCGGTACGAGCTGCGATGCTTTCTGATGATGAAGCTTCCGCAGTGCGTGATTGCAACTTTATTACGCTTAAACCGCAGTTGTATGTGTGCAATACGGATGAAGAAGGCGTCCGCAGCGCGGCGGCGGGCGGCGATAATTCATATATAAGCGCTGTTCGTAAACGAGCCGCGCGGGAAAATTCAACGGCAGTCGTTATTTGCGGGAAATTCGAAGCGGAGCTTGCCGGCATTGAAGATGCGGATGAAAAGGCTGAATTCCTTGAAGAACTTGGATTGAAGGAATCTGGACTAGAGTCGCTTATTCATTCGGCTTACAGTCTTCTTGGTCTTGCTACTTTTTTTACAGCCGGAGCGGATGAATGCCGCGCATGGACAATACGCCGCGGGTGGACGGCGCCGGAAGCCGCCGGCGTAATTCACACCGATTTTCAGAAAGGTTTTATCAAAGCGGAAGTATATACATTTGAAGATATAGTTTTATACGGATCGGAGGCGAAAATAAAAGAAGCCGGTAAGTACCGGCTTGAAGGCAAAGAATATTTGGTTCAGGATGGCGATATAATTTTCTTTAAATTCAATGTGTAATAAGTCTTTCCTTGTTTTGAAAGCGGATATTTACGGTATATAAAGGATTTTATTCCAGATCGTCTTGATTTTTTTAAGGATTTATCATTATAGTAACAGCATGAAGCCTGATTTTCCCGATGTTAGCGAACGTTCTTCCCCTTCATCCGGCGATATGAGCTGCTGTATTGTAATACCGGTATACAAGGCTGTGCCTGAAAAAACAGAAATTATATCGCTCTGTCAATGTCTTTCGGTATTGTCGCAGTATCAAATTATTATTACTACGTATCGTGAACTTGATTGTTCGGCATACAATAAAATTTTTGAAGAATATAATCTAACGGTAGTATACGAATATTTTTCATTCCGTTATTTTTGTAGTCTATGGGGATATAATGCTCTGATGTTGACAAAGCGTTTTTATAAAAGGTTTAAGAGCTATAAATATATGCTTGTCTATCAGCTTGACGCCTATATTTTTCGGGACGAATTAGCGTATTGGTGCAGGCAAGATTACGATTATATCGGCGCGCCGTGGCTTTCGAATACATCGATTACCGAACCGCCCGTATTTGGAAATACATGGACGGGCGCCGCTGTTGGTAACGGCGGATTTTCACTGCGGAAAATAGATACGTTCATTCATTTGAATTCTTCTGAAATAAAACGGATGTATGTGCTGTCGTTGTGCGTTTCATGGTTTGATATGCTGGCTAAGAAATCGAGAAAGAACCTTTTCTATAAGATTGCGCGGTGCGTTTTATTTCCGTTTAAGATACTCTGCGATAAAATAAATTGGGCGGCGGATGTTAGAAAAGCCGAAGATTCGGTATGGTCAAAATTGATTAAAATTCATGGGAAAATGCCGTCCGGTGAAATAGCGATGCGTTTTTCCTTTGAAGCCTATTGCGATTATCTTTACGAACTGACAAACCATGAGCTTCCCTTTGGCTGTCATGGATGGCCTGAATATTATCGCTGGAAATTGTTTTGGAGGCAGTTTATTCAATTATGATGCAAAAAGATACTGACAGACCTAAAGTACTCATTCTTACTTTAAATTCGAGTTATCCGTTGACTCACGGAGGAGCGATTGGACAATATTATGTTATTGACGGCTTAAAAGACCGGGTTGATTTTGTCTATTGCACTATTGTAAGGACAAAGAAAGCGCTGGAAGATTTAAGGCTTTTTCAGAGAGCGCAGCCAACGGTGAGGATATATTACGATACCGCATGGGAGCGAAGCGGGCTGAGGCGCATTAAATCAATGGTTAAATTCTGTTACAGAAGCGTCAAACTGTTATTATTGCGTCTCTTACGCGGCGAGATATTTAAAAAGCATGACCGGGAATACCATCTTAAAGATGATTTTCTCAATGAAGGAATCAACTCAATAAATACCCCTATAGATGCGCAGTACATTCAGCTTATAGACAGAGTGATTAAAGACGAAAATATCAAACAGGTTCAGATGGATTTTTTTGAAACGATGTGCGTTGTTTTCATGCTTCCGCCGGATATTAAAAAGATTTTTATGTGTCATGAATTAAGGTATGAACGCCTTCAAATGGGTTTTGCGGACAGCCTTCTTCCTGCGCCGTATAAAAATTTACTTATTGAAAGGATGCGTTTTTATGAAGAAGCTCTGATACGAAAGATGGATTGCGTAATAACGCTAAACGAAGACGAAACGCAAAAGCTTGAAAAGATAAACAATAATGTGCGGCATATAAATAATGCCATACCGGACGAGCTTATTTATAAAAAAGAAGCGAGCAAAACCTTCACCAGACTCGTATTTGTCGCCGGAGAAGATCACATGCCAAACGCGCACGGCCTGCAATGGTTTTTGGACGCCGTTTACGTTCCAAACTGGAAAGAGATCCCGTTTTCTTTGAATATTATTGGTAAATGGTCAAAGCAATTTAGGAAAAAATATGCAAAATATAAGCAAATTGTGTTTTGCGGATTTGTTGATTCGCTTGAGCCATACTATGAAAACGCGATATTGATAAGTCCGATTCTCATTGGAGCCGGTATACGGATGAAGATTCTTCATGCGATGGCAAATAAGATTCCGGTGTTTACCACGCGGTTTGGCGCGACAGGCTGTTATACGGAGAAGGAAAACGCGCATCTGGCGTTTTTTGATTCACCGGAAGAGTTTGTACGCGGAATAAACGCTGTAGACAATGCGTTTTTGGAAAATTTAGCCTTAGCCGGCAACGCGTATTACAATACGGCCTTCAACAAAGAAATTTTATTGCAGAAAAGAATGGAAGTTTACCTCGCGCCGTTATAAAACCTCCCGCAATCGAGCGGACTACTGTCCGCCGTCTGCCGCCGGCGCGGATTCGGGCCTGTTAGAGGCGGCGGATTATTCCTGCGGAACAACGGTTATGCGTGATCGTATCATGCCCATCCAACAGCTATAGTCAAAGCGGCCTGCGTTCTCCGGCATAAATTCGATGACGTTCTCGCCGTGGGTAAACTGATGTTCGATGCCGTATTCGCGTATAAACATCCTGTTGTTGCAGCCGTTTACGCTTCCTGCGGGCGCGTTGATAATCCATCGTACCGGAATTCCCTGCCGCACAGTGATAGCCGGATAGCGGTCTGGAAGCAGCGTTGAGATTACTACCTGCGCGCCGTCAACAATATCGGGAACAAAGCCTGCCGTTTCCGCTTCCGCCGCGCTGTTTTTCCGCACCGGCGCGCCTTCCTGCGCCGCCATTTGGTGAGAGAAGCCGGCGAGCGCCCATCCGTTACTGAGCATTGTCAGTCCCAGTACGGCAACGAGCAGCGCGCCAATCCGCATTACCCGCGCGTTAAACCTTTTGCTGAGTACGCTGCTTAATGCGCTCAGAATAAACATCAGCGGAACGGTGCCGAAGCCGAACAGGAGCATTGAAAACGCGCCTGATGCAAAGTTTCCTGTTGAAAGCGCATAGAGCTGCATAGCCTGTAGAGGTCCGCACGGCATAAGGCCGTTCAGCAGGCCTATGATGAAGGGGTTTTCGTCAACATTTTTTGCGGCGGTAATTTTCCGCGAGAACAGCGAAGGAAGCCGGATGCTGAATCTTCGCAGCGCCGGAAAGAAATCAAGCATTGTTATACCCATCAGTACCATGAACGCGCCCGCCGCAATCTGTATTATCCCATGGAAGCGTCCGTCTACGGAGAGCGCGGAGCCGAGTGCGCCGGCCAGACCGCCGGTAACCGTGTACGAAATAACGCGGCCTGCGTTATAGAGAACCGGCGGGTTGAGCAGCGGGTGGGCAGCGGAGGGCGCGTCAGGGATTTCTTTTTTTATGCACTGAGACAGATTGATTCCGCCGCACATAACGGCGCAGTGTACTGAGGTAATGAGGCCGATGAAGAAGAGCGTTCCGTAGCCCATACCGGTACGGGCAAGCGGAAACGCGCCGGCAAGCGAGGAGACGCCCAGCCGCTCGACTATCATCCAGAGTACGATGATGGAAGCGAGCGTCAGCGTGATTGTTACCGGCGATGCGCCGCGCGGCTTTTCATCGCTGCGCGCGATTGAGTAATCGAGTTGTTTTACAAGCGCGGTAATATCCTGCAACGTGAGCAGCTCTGGATTATAAGTCAGGCGCATCGTGCCTTTTGCGTAGCTTACGCGTACCTTTTCTACGCCGTTTATGACGCGCAGGGCGTTTTCCAGTCTTGTTTGGCAGTTTACGCAGTGCATTCCGCTGACGGCGAATTGTTTTGTTTCCAGCATAACGTTTTTTCCTCTGAGAGATTCGTATGGTATTAGTTTCGGCATAATGCCGGACATAACGATGAAAATTAGAGCGGAAGGAGCGCCGCTGCGGTCAGCGGAATGGACTTGTTCAAGGGGCTGTTTTTGGGCTATTCTTGTTTTATCGTAAATTTTAAGGAGCTGATATGAATGAA
>JAITHJ010000059.1 GCA_031280035.1 Spirochaetaceae bacterium
AGCTTGTTATGACGCGCCTTCACGCCGGCGGCAAGTTTGATAAAAAATCCTACAAGGTTTCAGGCGGACTTCACGGCGTCGGCGTGTCCGTTGTCAACGCGCTTTCCGAATGGTGCGAGGCCCATGTGCATATCGGCGGGAAGCTTCACTATCAAAGTTACAAAATCGGCATCCCTGACGCGCCGACACGGGAGACCGGCGAAACGGAGCGTTGCGGCACGGTCATCCGCTGGAAAGCGGATAGCTCAATCTTTGAAAGCTGCACCTACAACTACGACACGCTTTCAAACCGTCTGCGAGAGCTGGCCTTTCTTAACAAAGGGCTTAAAATTACGATACGGGATGAGCGGCTTTCCACCCCGAAGTTCCATGAATTCAAGTTTGATGGCGGTGTGCGGAGTTTTGTTGAATACCTCAATCAGGGAAAGACGGTGCTTTATCACACGCCGATTCATATTGAAGGTTCACGTGAGGAGCCTGTGCAGGGCAGCATCGAAATCGAGTGCGCCATTCAGCATAACGACGGCTTCAACGAAATTATGTATTCTTTCGTGAACGACATAAATACGCGGGAAGGCGGCACCCATCTTGTCGGGTTTAAGGGGGCGCTGACGCGGACGCTGAACGACTTCCTTAAAAAATCGAAGCTGGCCAAGAAATTTGACGACGGCTTTTCCGGCGACGACGTACGCGAAGGGCTTACCGCCGTGCTTTCAGTTAAAGTACCAAACCCGCAGTTTGAAGGACAAACCAAGGGCAAGCTGGGAAACTCCGAAGTGCGCGGCGTGGTGGAACAATTTGTCGGGGAACAGCTTGAACTCTACTTTGACCAGCATCCTGAAGTCATTAACGGTATTTTGGAAAAGTCGATTCTGGCGGCGAAGGCCCGTCTTGCCGCCCGCGCCGCCCGTGACGCGACCCGCCGCAAGAACGCGATGGACAGCGCGGGGCTGCCCGGTAAGCTCGCCGACTGCTCGGACAAAGACCCGGTAAATTGCGAACTTTTTATTGTTGAGGGCGACAGCGCCGGCGGTTCGGCAAAAATGGGGCGCAACAGGCAAAATCAGGCGATACTTTCACTTTTTGGAAAAATGCTCAATGTCGAAAAAACCCGTATTGAGCGGGTAATAACCAACGAGAAACTCCAGCCGATTATCGCCAGTATAGGCGCGGGCTGCGGCGTGGAGTTTAACGCGGCGAAGATACGGTATCACAAAGTAATTATCATGGCCGATGCAGATGTGGACGGCTCGCATATCCGCACGCTGCTTTTGACGTTTTTTTACCGGTATATGACCGAGCTTATCGAGCGGGGCCATGTGTATCTGGCGATGCCGCCGCTTTATAAAATTAGCTACGACAAAAAGACCTTTTACGCCTACGATGACGCGGAAAAAGACCGTATTTTAGGCGAATCGGGGCGCGACCCGGAAAAAGTTGCGGTGCAGCGGTATAAAGGCTTAGGCGAGATGAATCCCGACCAGCTTTGGGATACAACGATGGACCCTTCTCAGCGGAACATAACACAGATTCACATGGATGATGTGGTGGAGGCCGAGCGCATTTTTTCAACGTTGATGGGCGAAAATGTCGCTCCCCGCCGCGAGTTTATCGAAGAAAATGCCCTTCTGGTTTCAAATTTGGATGTATAAAGAGGTACATTGATGGAGTTACAACAGGGAGTGCGCGCTGAGGTAGAAGAGCTGGTTACAGAAGAGCGCACGGCGCGGGCGCTGGGAAGCGGTGGTTTGCCTGTTTATTCTACACCGTCAATGATTGCCTTGATGGAAAAGGCATCGCTTAATGCCGTTGCGGAGTATTTACCTGCGGAAAATTCTACGGTAGGAACTGCGCTTAACGTTAAACATAATGCAGCGAGTCCTCTTGGCGCGTTAATAAAAGCGGCAGGGACTTTAAAAGAAATTGACGGGCGCCGGCTTGTATTTGAAGTGCGCGCGTGGGACAAAAACGGTATTATTGGCGAAGGAACTCATGAAAGGTTCATTATAGATGATAAAAAATTTATGGCAAAGACTAATTTGAAAGCCGTTTAATGAAACAAATAGAAATTGACAAACCGGTAAATATTATAGATTCGAGAGGTTTTACAGTCAATTTGGGATGGGCAAAATCCCCATTTTTTTTATATAATGACTCATCATTGATAGTACCGCATGGAATAATCTCTTCTTTTGATAAATACATTATTTTTTCAAATTCTTTTATGTTTGTGTTCGAATTGTGTAATAACGGTGATTTTGGCTTTTTAAATGTAACGGCGGTATCGTTATTGGATAAACATATTTTATCGAAAAACATACGTGTTCTTTTTCCTATGGAAGATTTAACGCTTCCTCCATCGAGTGAAACAGGTTCGGTTAAGTTTATGCACAAGAATAATTTACTGGAATTTATTATCATGGAAAAAAATACGCGGATTATAAAGATTGATATCCCACAAATAGGTCATAATAGACGCTTGCGCGGCGAAGTTGTCTTAATTGAGCCGCCGAACGCCCAGTCAGTATACACGCTTTCTTCATGGCAGTCAGAGAATCGAAAGTTTAAGTTCTTGCGTTGTTCACCATGGTGGATTGTTGAAGGCGTCATGCAGTTCGAAAACACCGATATGGCATTTTATAAAGACAGGGCATGGGGTATATTTTATTGGAATAGAATTGTTCGCCCTAAATCCGATATACATTATTGGGCTGCCGGCTGCGGGTTGTATAATGGCCGGCAGATAAGTTTTAATCTTGGCTATGGAACTGATAATTTTGTTTTTGGTACGGAAAATGCTTTCTTTATTGACGGCGTACTTTATAAGCTGGAATTGGTAACTTTTCAAATCTCTCCGGTTTCGTTGCTTAAGCCGTGGAACTTTACAAGCAATGATAAATGTCTTGAAATGACTTTTTTCCCGCTGCAAGAACATTATCACTCTCATTATATTTTCTTCCGGTCTGATGTAACACACCAGATTTTTGGGTTTTTTTCCGGCAGATTAACGTTGACTGATGGATCTATAGTGTATTTTAATAAAATAACAGGTATTACTGAACTGAGAAAGACAAAACACTGAAAGATTATACGATGAATAAGGCGACATTTCTTAAAATTTAATACTTTTTCGTCATAATAATGTGTAATTGACGTTAAACTGTTGCGTGAAATAAACATCCTGTTATATAATTAAATGGAATGTTTTCTGGATATTGAAATATATGATATCTTGCTTTTTTTGTTGATATGCAGTTAAATACCTTTCATGCCCGGGTTGCATTCAAAATCGAATTATGGAGAACGTTTTAAAAGACGGCAAAAGTTAAAAATAATTGGATTTTTTGGTGTTTCTGCACTAATTATAACCGGAATTGTCTTTTTTTTAGTGGGAAGAACTTCTGATATTTCTGGTCGTGAAGGTGGAAATGGAAATAAAGATCTTGTAAAACTTTGGCAGGAAGGGGCGTTTTTGGAAGTATTTAACATGAGTGAGCAGAAACTTGAAAAGAAGCCGCTGGACTTTTTTTTGCTGATGATACACGGATTTTCCGCTTATCAGATTGCTATCGCTCAAATGAATGATGCCGATAGATTGCCCTATATTGATCGTGCGATTTGGGCGTTGCGGAAAGCGCGGCTTACTCATCAAGGTGAAAATGACGCCAGAGTCAAATACGCTTTGGGCCGCGCTTACTATTACAAAGGCCCTTCTTATGCGGATCTTTGCGTGAAGTATCTTAAAGAAGCAAGAACGGCGTATTATAATGCGGAAGATATTCCGCAATATCTTGGTCTGGCCTATGCGCTGCTTCATGATTACAGAAACAGCGTTATTGCGTTTACTGATGCCTTGGATCCAAAAAATAATCCTAAAGGGCCGTCTGATATATTGCTTTTAGCGATTGCTCGTTCGTATATTGAACTTAGCGAATTTGTTTCCGCCAGGCCTTATATAGTTAAGGCGCTGAATATTTCGAAGGATTTTAATACAATCGCTGCTGCACGTCTTCTTCTTGCCAGTATTATGATGGAGGAAGGAGATAGCGCCGGCGCTGAAAAAGAAATCCGTTCTGTGATAAGTGAGGGTGGTGAAAGCGCCGAAGCGCATTTCCGGCTGGGGTTACTCTATGAGAAACAAAATGATTATTATCGCGCTCGTGCTGAATGGCGCAAGGCTTTTAATTTAAATCCGAATTTTACGTTTGTTCGGGAAAAATTAAACTTATGATGAAAGATTGCAGAGAATTATTATAGTAGGAGAATTTAAATGTTTGGCATAAAGTCATCAGATATTGGCATAGACTTGGGTACATGCAATACGCTTATTTACATTCGCGGGAAAGGTATCGTCGTGGATGAACCGTCAGTTGTGGCTGTGGAGCGCGGAACAAAAAAAGTTATGGCCGTAGGCGAAGACGCAAAAAAGATGCTTTGGAAAACGCCGGAGAATATTGTCGCTATTCGCCCAATGCGTGATGGGGTTATTGCGGATCTTGAGTCTACTGAAAAAATGATAAGACATTTTATTTCAAAGGCATTGCCCCGTTATTGGTTCTTGAAGCCTCGCATGATTATTGGAATACCGTCATGTATAACCGAAGTCGAGAAAAGGGCCGTAGAAGAGAGCGCCTATAAAGCCGGTGCGCGTGATGTACTTGTTATTGAGGAGAGCCGCGCGGCGGCCATTGGCGCGAATATTCCGATCTTTGAGCCGACAGGACACATGGTTTGTGATATAGGCGGCGGTACTACGGAAATATCGGTAATATCACTGGGAGGTATGGTTGTAACCCGTGCAATAAGGCTCGGCGGTGATGAATTTGATGAGGCGATAATCAAGCACGTACGTAATGTTCATAATTTGATTATTGGAGAACAGACTGCTGAGCGCCTTAAACTGGAGATCGGGAATGCTTCTCCTGACAAAACGATTGAAAAAGTCGAGATAAAAGGCGGCGATGCGATTACCGGCCTTCCCCGTCGTCTTGAGATTGACAGTGTTGAAGTGCGCGAGGCGTTAAAAGACCCGATAACGCAAATAATTGATGAAATCAAGATTACGCTTGGCCAAACGCCGCCGGAATTAGCCGCCGACATTATCGAGCAGGGAATCGTGATGACCGGTGGCGGCTCACTTTTGAAGGGACTTCCAAAGCTTATCTCGAAAGAAACCGGCGTACCTGTAATTCTTGCTGAGAATCCGCTGGAGTGCGTGGCGCTTGGGGCGGGAAGATATTTTGACATAACAAGCGGG
Source organism: Spirochaetaceae bacterium (assembly GCA_031280035.1). Taxonomy (GTDB): domain Bacteria; phylum Spirochaetota; class Spirochaetia; order Treponematales; family Breznakiellaceae; genus JAIRPU01. Next base: position 5,258 of record JAITHJ010000059.1, read on the forward strand.
TTTGATTCGGCGCGCAGCATATATGACAACCTTAGCGGATAAATAATGCGGAATGATGATAATAAAGCCCGCAAAAAGATAAATACCGATGCTTATATTTTTGTAATTCTCTTTATTTTTTCATTTTCAGTCTTGTTGTTTTCAACACAAAGCTTTGTCGTGAATATTCGTGACACAGGCCTTTCGATGTTTTCCGGCTTGCGCGGCGGCATACATTCGGTGGTTGTGTTTTTTTCCCGAACAGCCGCGGCGATAGGCGAGCTTTCCGATCTGCGCAAGAAGTACGACGAATTAGCCGGAAAGATAGCGCATTATAAGGAGCTTGAGCGCAGCATGGCCGAAATCAGGCAGGAGAACAACCGGCTGCGCGAGCAATTAACTTTTTCCGAGATGCTGGAGTACAGACACATTCCGGCGGAGATCATAGGGCGTGATCTTGATAATTTGTTTAACGCGCTGGTAATAAACAAAGGCACGGCGCACGGCGTTAAGAAGGATATGTCTGTTGTAGCCTATCAGGACGGCATGGAAGTCTTGGTGGGAAAGATTCTTCAGGTGTCGCCTTATGAAAGCCTCGTGCTGCCGCTCTACGATGACCGCTGTTTTGTCGCGGCGCGCTTTGCGCAGGTCCGGTATGACGGGATCGTCTCTGGAGAAGGCAGTCCGGCCAAGCCGCTTCTTATGAAATCGATAGATAAACGCGCTTATGAGAGCGTTAAAAAAGGCGATATTATAATTTCATCAGGGCTGGGCGGCGTTTATCCGTCCGGCCTGAATATCGGCAGAGTGCGTGAGGTTCTACTGTATGAGGTCGAGCTGATGTTTGACGTTGAGCTGGATTCGCTGGTGAACTTTTCTCGTCTTGAATATGTGTTCGTGCTTGAGAAGGAAAGCCGCCGTTCGTCCGCCGGCACAGCCCCTCCGCCCGTGCCGCTGGAGCGTGCGCCTGACAGCGCAATCCCGCCGCCCGGCGCCGCCGTCCGTCAGCCAGAACCGGCGGTTCGCGCGCCGGTGCAGCCCGTCCGGCAGCCTGCGCCGCCAACTCTTCCGCCCGTACAGCCGGAGCGTTCCCCTGCCCCGTCAAGCAATACGGACGCGCCGTCGTCTTCCGGCGGCGTGGAAACCCGCCGTCTTCCCGCGCCGGCAGCCCCGCCGCCTGAGACTGTGGAGTATCCGCCCGCGCCGCCCGTCCGTCAGCCGGAATCGCCGGCCCGCGCCCCCGCAGAGCCCTAGTCTCTTCCCGCGCCACCCAACGATGTCGCCGCCCGCTCCGGTCTTCCGGCCAAACCATTGGGCGCGGCTCTGCCGCCGCCCAGAGATTTGAAAAGATCTCCCGCATCTCGTGATCGGGAGATGCGCATCTCGTGAAAAAATCTCCCGCATCTCGTGAGAAAATCTCCCAATGATTTTGCAAAACCGCCCAGTGATTTTGTCGCGCCGCCCAGAGAGCCGAAGACCACATGAGCCGCGCGCGTCTGAAAAGCGGCGTGCAGTCAGCGGGCGGACGTGGCTGCCGGTTACGCACGCTTTGGCGTGGCCGTACTTGACGCACGCCGATGCCGCCCGCCCGCCGCTTTTCACACGCGCGCCCCGCCCTCTTCCCGCGCCGTACGGCGAAGCCGCCATTCGTCCCAGCCATCCGCCCATTCTCCCCTGACAACTGACAACCGAAAACTGACAACCGGCCACGCCGCCCAGAG
>JAITHJ010000012.1 GCA_031280035.1 Spirochaetaceae bacterium
CTCAACGGTTACCTGAAATTCCCTGCGGTTGCTCTGTAGTTTCTCGGCGGAGCTGCCGCTCTCTTCATCGAGCATAAGAAATACATCGGCGACGCGGGTATTCGGTTCGGCCAGCGTAAGTATCATGAATCTCCGCTTGGCGCTGTAAATGCGCTTGACGAATAACCTCAGCAGCTTGAATGCAACTTGAGGATTCGTCAGTACCAGACTCTGAAAATTATCCCGGTCAAAACACATAAGTTTTGTAGGGCCGACCGCAATCGCCGTAGCGGAACGCGGCGAGTCCTCAAGCAGCGCCATCTCGCCGAACATTTCCGAAGGAGAGAGTACATCAAGGGTCTTGGATACGTTCCCCAGTATTCTTATAAGCTCAACGCTTCCTGACTGGATTAAATAAAACTTATCGCCGCGTTCATACTCGGCAAAAATTATCTGACCGTCCTTGCAGTCAAGAACGCTCGCTTCAAGATCATTCGCCATAGTTAGTCTTTTACTCCCATTTTTTCAAGTATTGAGAAATTCTTCTTTGCATTTGCGATATTCTTTCCGTTAGGATACTGGGCGATATAGCGTTTGAGTACGTAGTACGCCTTGTCGTACTTGCTTTGTTTCAGAAATAATTCTCCAATATTATAAAGGCCGTCATCCGGATCCGTATCTTTCTGCTGAATCATCTCTGAAAGCTGCTTGTGTATATCGCGCAGCTGGTTCGAAAATACTTTCAGCATCTTCATCACTATGCGGGCGTTCCCCATACAGAACGCTTCAAACTCCTGAACGCTGAACGCCATAACCTTAGAGTCTTTTAAGACATTCGCCGCATCTTCCCGCGCGTAATTCCCTATCGCCGACTTAACGCCAAAGAATTCGCCGGGACCTATTATGTCATGGGAATATTCATTCGTCTCTATATCTCTGGAGGCAATGTCTATTTGGCCGTCTTGCAGCACGTATATCTTGTCCGCCTTGTCTCCTTCAAAGTAAACGATAGCTCCCTTTTTATAATCTATTGATCGTGGCATCTTTTGTCCCTTATTTTATATTACTGTTCATCCGGCTCAAACGGCAGGAACTCAAGCGTCTTCTTAACCCCTGCCGCGCTGCGAATATGCCTGTAGAGCGCAAGCGGATCGCCTGCAACAAACATATCGCGCCCCCCTATCTTTACTACCGTATAACCTTCAGGAAGCGTCCCGTTCAAAAGTTCAATAAATCTCATCTCTCCAAAAAGAGGCTTTCCTTCACGGACAAGCAGTTCTATATCCTCAGAACCTGCACTGCAAAGATTCTCATAGGCGTCATCATGCTTTGCTTTAAGCACGAGGATGTCGGCGTATTTTCCTGTATCAAGGCTTCCGGTTTTTTCATCCATCCAGAACGCCTTTGCAGCATTCAGCGTAACCATATTGAAGATTGATTGAGGACTCAAATCTTCCCCATACATAGCGCGGTATATGCTGCGTCCGTATTTGATTTCCTCAAATAAATTATACGAACCTGTATGTGATGAATCAGTACCTATCGTTACATTCACTCCCGCTTCGATAAACTTCTTTATCTTGCATGTCGTGTTAAACATAAACATATTGGATGCGGCGCACCACGAAATGCTCGCGCCCGCCGCCGCGCACTTCCTTATATCTTCATCACTGAACGCGATGCAATGCACGAATAAACAATGATTATCAAGCGCCCCAAGGTTCTCAAGACGGCTGATGCTGTCCATCGATTCGTCATCAAACCCTTCCGAAAGATGCGTAATAAAAGGCCAGCCGTTCTTTACGGCGCTGTCATGTTCTTCTTGAATGCCCGCGCCCCATTTAAGATCATAAGACGAACACTCATGCTCTATCGCGTAATTTTGAATTGCGCGTATGGGAAGCGAAGGAAGTATCTCAGCGTTCAGTTTATGAGGAAAATGATCGTTCACCGTAACAACGCCGGAGAAAAGATTCTTGTATGCGCTCAGAAGATAACCTTTTTGAATATCAAGGGCGCGCGTCCGCTCGGCATAACAGGCTGACGCTTTAAGGTCGTTATCCCACGGAAGCCAGTTAAGATAAAATTTACCCTCAGAAGGCCCTACGCGCGGAAGATAATTACCCCTCAGATGATCATGAGTATTTATAAGAGCGGGATATACAAACGACATTCCCTGTAAATCAACCGCCGGACCTGACGGCGCTTTTCGCCCGCTGATTTCCCCGCCTTTTACGGCAAGAGCGCCGCAGGCGGATTTACTGGAGCTAACAATAATTCCTTCTTTTAATGAGTATTCCGTCAAAAAAAACTCCTCACCTATGATTATCGAACTTATAGAAGAAGATTTTAAGAGTCTTTTCTATAGCCTTATAATTATACCGTATATTCTCTTACCTAATCTACGTATTGTACGGACTTTACCGCGTAATTACAGGGCTTTACAACAGCAAAAACTTTTTCTATAGTTGATTGATTATGAAGAAAACAGCTCTCTATCTTTTCTTATTCGTTTTAGGACAGGCTCTGCCCGCGCAAAACGCAAAGACGCTCGTAATCTACACCATTAAAGGCCCCAGCGGAGCCGGCATGATCAGGCTTTTTGAAACGCCGCCGTCCGTTTCAGGACTCAAAATCAGCATCGAAGCCTTACCGCAGGCGGATATTATGGCGTCAAAGATACTCGCCGGCGAAGTTCAAATAGGCGTACTGCCCGTAAACATCGCGGCAAAGATAGCCGCGTCAGGTAAAAGGATTCAGCTTGCCGCCGTTTTAGGCAACGGAATGCTCAGCTTATTGACATCGGACAGCTCGATACGCCGCATCGAAGACCTTAAAGGCAAAGAGGTTGTCTGTGCAGGTCAAGGAGCCACACCGGAATTCGTCTTTCGCCGTATTCTCAAAGCAAAGAAACTCAATACCGAAACCGATGTTACGCTGAACTTTTCGCTTGCCTATCCAGAGATCGCCGCCTCTCTTATTGCAGGCCGCATAAAGACTGCGCTGCTTCCCGAACCGTTCGCAACAATGTCCCGAGCCGGAAATAAATCTTTGCGAAATGTCGCGGACATTCAAAAAGAATGGCAGGCCCTCAGCGAAACAAATAAAACAAACTACCCGATGACCGCTCTTGTGGTTGACGCCGATTATGCCGCAGCGAATCCTGCCGTTACAAAAGCCGTCATGGAAAGTATCCGCGCCTCAAGTGAGTGGACTATCGCTCATCCCCGTGAGGCCGCCGCGCTTGTTGAAAAATACAATCTCGGCCTTCGCGCGGATGTTATAGAGAAGGCAATTCCGGTAAGCGCCTATGTTTTCATCCCCGCAGTGCAGGCGCGGCCAGCGGTTGAGGGTCTTCTTAAGGTTTTTCTGGAGGTATCGCCGCAGTCAATCGGCGGAAAACTGCCTGCGGAGAGCTTTTATTACCGTCAATGAACAAAAAAAAAGCCTCGTCGTTGTGGTTTTGCAGCGGAATAGCGGTCTTTCTTGGCATCTGGAAACTTGCCGCGCTTTTACTCGACAGTGAAATTATCCTTCCATCCCCGGAAGAAGCGGTAAAAAGACTGATCGTTTTAATTCCGACTCCGGTCTTCCTTAAATCTCTTGCAGCAAGCTTTGCGCGCGTTATGACCGGACTGTTGTTAGCCGCGCCGCTTGGAATCGCCACAGGACTTGCCGCAGGTATCAACAGACGATTTGACTTTTTTATGCGGCCGTTTTTTACTCTGATTGCCGCTACACCGGTTATGTCGATAATCCTCATAGTATTTTTGTGGGCTGGCTCTGAACTTACTCCGGTTATTACCGCTTTTTTAATGGTATTTCCCCTTGTAGCGTCAAATACAAGAGAAGCCGTTTGTTCCCTTGACGAACGGCTGCTTGAACTGTTTTCGGCTTTCAATATGAGCCGCAGTGAATATGTACGTTACTTATATATTCCTCATGCGTTTTCTTATATTTCAGCCGCGCTGAAATCTTCGCTTTCTTTTTCATGGAAAGCCGTTGCCGCCGCAGAAGTTCTTGTGCAGCCTGTTCTGGCTATCGGAACCGGAATGCAGACCGCTAAAGCGAATCTGGAAACCGCCGGACTTTTCGCATGGACAATCGCCGCTGTTATCGCCGCTAATTTATGTGAATTTCTATTTTCCGCAGCATTAAAAACAGTACCCAAGACTGTTTTTCCGCTGCACACGCCAAAGTCCCGCCGCTTTTCTTCTGTCTAACGCAGTCCAACACGCCTAATACACCCAAAAAATCCGGCTGCAGAAACGGCATACGCCGTTAAACTTAAGCTGTTGATTTATGCTCAGTTTTACATTACTCCCACGGATAACCTGTACCAAGCGCCGCCCATTCAACAAACTGTCCAGCCGTTCTGGGCGAACGGCCGTTAAACCACTGTTCCCATTTTAACGCATTCTCACGAAACTGCACACGATCCAAAGCTGCGGAATTATCTGAAGAAAAAAGCCCCTTTCTTTCAGCAATAGATTCTGCAATATGCAAAAACTCATCACGGGTTGGAAGCGTAAAAACAATTGTTATGCCAAAACGGTCCGCCAATGAAAATTGTTCCTGCATCGTATCAAATGCGCGCGCATCGCCTGTCATAACGCTTTGCGCGGCAGCCGAGGTATCAGGCCTGTCGAAGAAATTTTCTTTCACAAAATGCCTGCGATTGCTCGTAGCATACACAACCGCATTAACCGGCCTTGCCTCTATTCCACCTTCAAGAACCGCTTTTAACATTGTGAATTGCTCATCTTGACTTTCAAAAGAAAGATCATCAATAAAAAGTATAAAATAAAGCCCCCGTTTCGCAATCATTGAAAGTATTTTTGGAATTTCTAAAATATCATATTTATGAATTTCAATAAGACGAAGACCCTGTTCCTTGAATTCATTACATACCGCTTTTACTGTGGCGCTTTTACCAGTACCACGGTCTCCATATAATAAAATATTGTTTGCTCCATTTCCTTTAAGAAAACGCTTCGTATTTTCAATCAATACACGGCGTTGATCATCATAGCCGAAGAGATGTTCAAATCTCACAATATCAGGATTCAGTGCGGGTGAAAATCCTTCGCCGGATTTCCAATAAAAAAAATGATGTTTTCCAAACAGGCCGGCGCCTCTTTTTCTTATAAAAGCAGCCAATTCATCCGCTTTTCGTGAATTAAAAAGTCCGTAAGGAAAATCCTCGAATGGCAACGAAAAATTAACATCTCTCAGCTCTCCTATAACGCGAACTCCTTCTTCAATAAGCTGCGCGCAATTTTCAAAGCCTGATTTCCAAAGTTCATCGGCAATATACAATGAAAGCATTGGAATATCAAAATCAGAGATATATGAAAATCTTTTAAGATCACAGCGAACCATTGTACCTAATAAAGACTTTTCGCAAAAATCTCCCCGTTCCGCGCACAGTGTAAACGCATTTTCATCATCAATAACTAAATCTGTTAAATACATAAAAAAAGTTCTCCCTTTATTATGCAGGAAAAACACTGATAAAAAGTTTGACCATGAATCTACGAGGTCTATCGGATTAGAATTGACATTTCCAGCCGTCTCAATAAGTTTTTCAAAAACTTTAATTACAGGTGATTTCCTAATGCCAGAAAAAACAGTCAGGCCGGTAAAATACAAGCGCGTTTCAGCACACATTTCCTTTATGTTATCCATATTTTATCCCTAACTATCTCTGTTTAATAAATCCGAAAACGTTTTTATTCTTATTATCACGGCTTCACCAAGCGCCGCAATATCTTCTGCACTGAACGCCGCGCTTACATTATCATCAAAAATAATCTGCGCTGCTGCTGGAAACTCATCATCACCGGGCCAAATTAAAAAACTCATATACAAATTAGAAATAAACTCAAACCTGTAAGCAGGATGATTTTTGGAAATACATTCCGCTTTAAGCTCCTTTTTACATTCCATTACCTGCGTAAATAAATCCGGTTTGCTGCCAAACATACGCGCAAAGCGCATTATGCAGCGTCCCTCAAAATTGCGATAATAAACTTCCCCCCATGGAATTTCACGGTATGAAAGCGACGTTCCATTATATGGAATCCATTTTCCATTGCAAAGATAGCGCAAAAAAAGAAGTTTTTCAATTATACTGGTATTATCATTCTTAATTTCAAACTGAGGATAGCTGATTGTGTAATCAGATCCCATAAAACGCAGATAAAACAACTTATTTTCAGCATCGAACGGAATACGGCAGCGCACTGATATTTCAACAGGATCAAGTTTTTCATATAGCGCCGTATAATGAACAAGCGATATTTTTTCTTTCCAATCAAGTATCACATAAACCTCTTATATTGTATGGTACTATTTTTATTTTACGCCATTCAGGAAGCAGGCATTCAGGTCCTGATACAACAGCTTCAGCCAAAGCAGGCGCGCAAATATCAAAAACTTTTTCAAGCGCATCCTGCTCGCCCGGTGCAAAATCCGAAAGCACCCATCTTGAGACATCAGCCGATCCTTTCTCTCCAGGCGGCCTGCCTATACCTATACGCAACCTCCAAAAATCAGCGCTGCCAAGCGACGCTTTAATTGAACGAAGTCCGTTATGTCCGCCGAGTCCACCTGAAAATTTAAGCGATACTTCACCTAAAGCAAGATCTAACTCGTCATGAACAACAAGGATACGCTCCGGCGAAATTTTATAAAAAGCCGCCGCCAAAGCAACTGATTCCCCAGAAAGATTCATATATGTTTCAGGTTCCAAAAAATAAATATGAACGCGGCGCATATCGATGGAACAGGATTTCCCGCCGGTACATTCATATTGAGTAAACCAATCTAAAGGGACCCCGGCAAAACGGCCTTTGAATTTATTTTGCCGCATGACAGGAATCTGAAAATGTTCCGCTAAAAGCCGTCCTGCATTATGCCGGTTTTTGGCGTAAGTACTACCCGGATTTCCAAGAAATACCAGCATACAAGGGAAGCGATCATTCATAATACAACCATATATCTTTTTTTTTTTTCTGTTAAGTAATAGAATAACACTGTGCAAAAGCTAAATCATTTTGATAGTGCAGGTAATGCCATTATGGCGGATATATCTCCCAAAACCATCACGGCGCGTTATGCTGTTGCAAAGGGAATTATCAAGGTAAAGCAGAATACTCTTGAAGTCATAAAAACTGGTACGGCGCAAAAAGGCGATGTACTGGGCGTTGCGCGGATTGCCGGAATAATGGCTGCAAAAAAAACACCGGAACTTATTCCGTTATGCCATCCACTGCACTTCGAGCAATGTTCCGTAGACTTCTTTATTTCTGAAAACACGGATCCAGAAGGAATAATTGAAGCCTCATGTTCCATAAAACTTTCCGGCAAAACCGGAGCCGAAATGGAAGCCCTTACCGGCGTTTCAGCCGCGCTTCTTACCATATACGATATGTGCAAAGCGATAGACAGGTGCATGGTAATATCTAATATCCGGCTGGAAGAAAAATCCGGCGGGAAAAGTGGTCATTGGAAACGCAATTTTGAACAGGTTGAGTAAAATTCTTTAATTTAGTCCATGCACACCTTGTCAAACTGATTATTTATGTTTTTCAAAAATTCACCGATAAAAAGAACAGCTTATATTTAGTGGAGGGATTATGGTCAGAAGTTTATGGACGGGAGCGTCCGGAATGATAGGACAGCAGGCCAATATAGACACGATTTCTAACAACTTAGCAAACGTGAATACTACAGGCTTCAAAAAAGTTAGAGCGGACTTTGAGGATTTGCTGTATCAGACTGTTCGTATAGCAGGTACGCCGGCTACAGAAGACACGGTAACGCCTGTTGGAATTCAAATGGGACATGGCGTCAAACAGGCGGCGTCTCAGCGTATTTTTACACAAGGTTCTTTACAGGCTACGGATAACGTCAGTGATATTGCTTTAATGGGCGAAGGATTTTTTCGTATACAGCTTTATGACGGCAGTTACGCTTATACACGCGATGGAGCATTCAAGATTGACAGCGACGGCCGGCTTGTAACTTCAAACGGTTATTGGGTATTGCCGGATATTGTAATGCCAAATGAATTCCTGCCAAGAACGGTAAACATTACCAAAACCGGCGCGGTATCTGTCAAGGTGCCGGGCAATGATGAAGAAATTCCTGTTGGCCAAATTGAACTCTACAGATTTCCAAATCCGGTAGGATTGACTTCAATCGGCGAGAATTTATTCAAAGTAAGCGAAGCATCAGGTGAATCTATTCCTGGAAGACCAGGTTATGACGGCATGGGAACGACTGAACAAAAATTTCTTGAAATGTCAAACGTATCTGTTGTTAGTGAGATGGTTGGACTTATAGTCGCGCAGCGTGCTTATGAATTTAACTCACGCACCATACAAACAAGCGATAATATGCTTGGAACTGCAACAAGCCTTAAAAGGTAATTGATATAAAAATCAGCTGAGCGGCTGTGGGACAATACGTCCTAAATTCTTGTCAATTAACAACCGTGATTTGCATAAGGGCCGTTCAGCAATAAATTCAATACCGCAGATATCAATAATTGTATTTGCGGCAAGAGTTTGAACACAATCAAGATGTGCATTCGTGTCAATTACATAACGCTTTTCAAAATCATCTTTTTTAGCAAGACATTTTTCATATTCATTGGAAAGCCGTTTCCGCATTTGCTCTATCTTTGACGCCTTGGCATTATCATCAGAAGAAACAGAAAAATAACTACGTATCTTTTCAAGTTTTGCGGTGATTATTCTCATTATATTCTCGTTCTGTTCCATTTCTTGTTTTAATGTCCAGTCAGTACCAAGATGAATTTTTACCGGATAATTACTTTCTTTACCTATTTTTCCTGCCGTTACAGAATGAAATGAATAAATCTCTCCGCTCATTATCATGCCTTTATCACTTACATTAACAGACTCCATTGTATATATCGTTGAATTAATAATTTCAGCTGTAACATTAACAGTCTTTTTGCATGCAATACGACAGTTCTGTACAAAACGCGCTTGTATATTACCTGATACTTTTACAAGCGCCCTGCCGCGCCCTATCATTCCGCCTTTAACACTTAAATCATTACGTACTATTACATCTGTTACGTCAAGAGTTTCCCGTACTGTAAGAGAGCCTCCTATATTTAACTGAAAGCCATCATTCACTTCTCCCTGAATTACAGCATCGCCTGGGAAATTAATATTACCTGTAGCATAACCAACAACGCCGTTAATATTCAGTACAGGATCAACATCCAATACATTATTATTTATCAAAAGTTGTCCTGATAAATCAGCGTAAATTTTTTTCCCATCAGAATAAGTATTCTTACCAGGCAATACTGAAACGTTATTTAGAATTTTAAATGGCACGCTAATTCCATGAACGGTACGGCCGCTAATACCGATTACCGCATTTCGCTCTGTAGCAAGCGTTTGTCCTTTTTGCACAATAATATAAGGAGAAAATGCGCGGTAATTTGTTGGCGCTTCGGCTTCGAATTTTGGAATCTTTGGTTTTCTAACGTTTTCTTCAATACTGAAATACGCTGATGATTCATCAACGGGAATATCGCCGCGTGCAATTAATACATTACTTTGTTTTTTACCTGTACTATTGCATTCCTCTATTGCATGTTCAATATGATCCCAAAATATACCGTAAGTTATATTTAAACGACCAAGCAAATTTTTTGCATATTCAATGTTTAATGGAACACCTTTTGAAGCAGCAGGAAAGAAATCCGCGTAAACTTCCATATCATCATCACTAAAATTAAGAACTATACGCGCATCCTGCTGAGTTGAAGAAAGCGTAATTTTATTAAAAAATTTATGAGATGAACCAGACATCAATAAAACCTGTCATACGGCGTCCATGCAGAACTTTCATTTCCAGCCGCTGGCAATGGACGCGGCTCTTCAATAATTATGTCTTCCACTCTCCATGCATTATCATTATTTTCCCGCATATAAATTGCGCCAACGCATTCCTTTTCCCGTCCCATAAAGCGAAACGCAAATGAAGTACTGCCGTCAATACCTATTTGGCCGCCCCCCAGCCGGAATTTTCTAGAAGTAACAGAAACAACCTTTTCCAATGCTTCAAGACGCTGCTTTTCAGATATTGCGGCAAGAATCGCAGAACGCGCATTAGCCTGCTGAACATCAGTTAACGCACGGCGCGCATATAATAAAGCATCTAATGACGCTGATCCAACACCAAGTTCTCCTACAGAAACATCATAAGGATATATAAAATTATCAATAAATTCCGGACGACGCACAATCTCCGGTACAACGCCGCTAGAAGACTGCCCTGTCAAACATAACACTGCTGTAATCAAAAAAAATAAATTTAATTTCTTTAACACGTCCCATCACCTGTTTTAAGCAAGCGACTTTTTCCCATGTTTTAATGCAGCTCTGCATGTTTTACATATTTTTATTTTTTTTTCGCCTGCATCTTGTTCATAAAGAACCTTTATGTTTTCCCGTTTACAAACAGGACATACACCACGACCACTTGAAACTAATTCTCTAATTCCTTTTCCTCTATGTGATTTAGCCATTTTTACTCCTCACTTTGATGTTTTCTTGTTTTTTCCTTTTTTTTCGTCATCTTTTTCTTTTGTCTCAAGCACATAATCAACAAGCTCTAAAATAACCATCTCTGCCGCATCTCCCTGACGTTCTCCAGTTTTTATTATACGTGTGTACCCGCCAGGACGATCTTTCATTTTCGGAGCGATATCAGTAAAAAGCTTTGCAATAATCGCTTCGTCGTACAACCGTGCGGATATCATACGCCTATTATGAACTGAATCAACCTTGGCTCTTGTAATGAGTTTCTCCGCTCTGCGGCGTACTTCCAAAGCCTTCGCTTTTGTCGTCTTAATACGTCCGTATCTAAACAAAGAGCTTGCCATATTACGAATAAGCGCCTTTCGATGCGCTGCCATACGCTCAAGCGGATTAAATCCCCGTTTATGCTTCATTGCCGTCTCCCTTTTTACAGCCACCCAATCTTATAGCGTTTCGTAGTTCGCTCACATTGGTAATTCCAAGCTGAAGATTCCATTCGCCTAAACGTTCTTTAATCTCCTGCAGAGATTTTTTACCAAAATTGCGCGTTTTATTGATATCATCTTCACTCTTACGTACAAGCTCACCTATCGTTTTTATATTTGCAATTTTCAAACAATTTGAAGATCTGACAGAAAGTTCCAATTCTTCAACAGGCGTATTCATTAACTGCCGTATACGCTCATTATCTTCTTCGTTATCATCATCATAAAGAAAATCATCTTCTTCAAAATTGATAAATACAGAAAAATGTTCTTTCGCTATTTTCGCCGCTTCGGCAAGTGCATCTTCCGGTTTAACCGTTCCATCCGTCCAAATTTCAAGTATAAGCTTATCATAATCACTACGCTGTCCAACTCGTGTTGGTTCAACTGCATACTTTACTTTACGTACCGGAGAAAAAATCGCATCCATTGGAATTGTACCGATTACTTCAATATACTGGGCGTTTACCTCAGAAGGTACATAACCGCGCCCCATATCTATCTGAACCTCAAATTCAACTGAGGCATCCTCTGTAAGCGTCATTATATGTTGACCGGGATTGCATATTTCAACAGCGCCCGTCTTTGCAAAATCGTCACTTTTTATATCACACTTACCGGAAAACTCATACACCAGAACATCCTGATCACGATCTTCAGGAAGACGAAGCCTTACCTGCTTCAGGTTATTAAGAACCTCAAGCGTATCTTCCACAATGTTCGGTATCGGCTCAAATTCGCTTGTAATCATACGGCTGGAGCCTCCGGCATTCGACATTATTTTCACAGATGTTATCGCATAACCTTGTATCGACGACAACAAAATACGGCGCAACGTGTTACCTACAGTCATACCAAAACCCGGTTCAAAGGGCGCGGCGGTAAACTTGCCGTAATTTGATTTTAGATTATCGGGTTCAAAAGACGTGACACCCTTAGGTCGCTTCCATCCTTTCAATAGGTTTTTACGCGCCATTAACACTCCTCACATTTTTAATCATACTTAAAGACGATATATGCCTTTAAGTTCACAATTTATTTCGAGTAATATTCGACTATCATTTGCTCTTTGATGTCGGCCAAATCAGTTATATCACTTCTCCTTGGCGCGGCAACAAACTTTCCTTTTAACACATCAGGATCTAGCTCAAGCCACGGCGATACGCCGGACTTGCCGTATTCCCTCAATGCATCTTTAACAATTGCAAGACTTTTACTATTTTCTTTTACAGCAACTTCATCACCTGCTCGTATAAGATACGATGGTACATCAATTGGCTTGCCGTTTACACGAATATGACCATGCAGAACAAGCTGACGCGCCTGTGCGCGGCTTGCTGCAAAATGAAGGCGAAATACAACATTATCAAGCCTTCGTTCCAAAAGCACAAATAGATTTTCACCTGTAATACCCGCAGTTCTCAAAGCTCGTTCAAAAAACAAATGAAATTGTTTTTCAAGCATACCGTAAATACGGCGTAACTTTTGTTTTTCGCGCAATTGAATCCGATAATCGGATGGTTTTAATGCATGTCCTTTAGGGTCTTTACCCGGCGCGGGGCGCTTGCGATTAATTGCACATTTATCGCTCTTGCATCTATCCCCTTTAAGCATCAATTTTTTCTGTTCTGCCCGGCACAATCTGCACACAGGTCCGGTATATCTTGCCATATTTTTCTCCGTCTCCCGCTATATACGCCTTGTTTTACGAGGCCTGCAGCCATTATGCGGTATCGGCGTTACGTCATTTATTGACTTTACCTTAATCCCTAATATCCCTAATTGTCTTATAGCCGCCTCACGCCCCATACCTGGGCCTTTAACATAAACATGAACCTCACGTAAACCGGCCTGCATCGCTTTCTGAGCGGCTGTTTCTGTTACCGTTTGTGCAGCAAACGGCGTGGATTTCTTCGCGCCGCGAAAATTCAAACCGCCTGAACTTGCCCACGCTATGGCATTCCCCATAAGATCTGTTATAGTAACAATAGTATTATTAAACGTCGCCTGTATATAAACATTCCCTTCATAAACCGACTTTTTTTCTTTTTTCCTTTTGACGTTACCAGCCACTCTTTCCTCCGAACATTGTGCCTCCTATATCCGTAAGGGAAGCAGGCTGATAATTATACTTTTCGGCCTGCTTAAATCCCATTTATTTTTTCTTACCCGCTACCGTTTTCTTTTTGCCTTTTCTTGTACGAGCGTTTGTCCTTGTACGCTGACCACGCAACGGCAACCCTTTTCGATGCCTTAATCCGCGATAGCATCCTATGTCCATCAGCCGCTTTATATTCATGGCAATTTCAGTCCGCAGACGCCCTTCAACCTTATATTCGGTTTCAAGCAACTTGCGTAATTCACCAAGTTCTTCCTGTGAAAGATCGTTGATAAACCGTAAACGGTCAATTTTCGCCTTTTCACATAACGCAATAGCCGTAGCGCGCCCTACACCGTAAATATACGTTAGGGCAATTTCTACATGTTTATTCGGCAAATCAACACCGACAAGACGCGCCATTCTTTCACCCCTGCTTCTGTTTATGTTTAGGATTTTCGCAAATAATGCGTATTATCCCTTTTCTTTTTATAACTTTGCATTTATCGCAAATTTTTTTCACGCTTGTACGAACCTTCATAACACGCTCCTATTCGCAATTCTACACATTAAAATATCTGTTTGTCCATACATCATAAATTCCTTCCCCTCAGGTGACCCTTTTTGGTAAGACCGTCATGATGATGCATTTTTAGCAGAGCCTCAATTTGAGACATAGTATCCAAATCAACTCCAACCAAAATAAGAAGAGAGGTACCGCCCATAAGGTATGAAATTGACGTTGGGAATTTAAACGCCCATTGTACAAAAGTTGGAATTATCGCAATTAACGATAAATACAACGAACCAGGTAGTACAATACGGTTTAAAATTTTTGTAAGATATTCCTCTATACGCTCTGTACGAATACCTGGAATAGAACCGCCGTTTTCGCGGATATTTTTAGCAATCTCAATAGGATTCAAAGATACTTGCGTATAAAAATACGCAAAAAAGATAATCAGCATAACATACAAAATATTATACCACGGACCACGCGGCGTCAGTACTTCAGAAACAACGCGCAGCCACACAACATTACCGCCAATAGTTGATGCCACCTGAATTGGGAATGTTAAAATAGACGACGCAAAAATAACAGGAATAACCCCGGATGGATTAATCTTAAATGGAATATAAGTATTTTGCGCGCCGTACATTTTACGTCCGACAACACGCTTTGCATAATGTACAGGTATCTTGCGCTGCCCTTGCTGCTCAAACACAACAAGCACAACAACCGCAACAAACATTACAAAGACTACTATTACAAATACAGGATTCAAATTATCACGCCGAACACTTTCAATAAGCTCGTAAAACGCTGCTGGAATTCTTGCTACAATTCCGGCGTATATAAGCAGTGAAATTCCATTTCCAATACCGCGTTTTGTAATTTGTTCACCCATCCACATAAGAAACATTGTACCAGTAGTAACGGTTAATATAGCAAGCAGGGTAAAAGGCAAAAATCCCATTGTAAGTAATTCTACTCCCTGACGCACGATACTTTGCGCATACTGCGTAACGGCAAAAGACTGCACAAGGCACACGGCTACAGTACCGTAACGCTGATACATCTGAATCTTCTTTCTTCCGCCTTCTTCCTGCGAAATTTTCTTTAAGCCGGGAAACACAATCAGTAAAAGCTGCATTATGATAGACATTGAAATATACGGCATAATACCAAGCATAAATACTGAAAAGTGAGTAAAAGCGCCGCCTGCAAAAAAATCAAGATAATCGACAATAGCGTTTCCGGTATGCCGCTGCGCGTTAAAAAAATTTTTTAATACGCTGACATTAACGCCAGGAATTGGTAATACAGTTCCCAAGCGGAATATTACAAGCATCACAAGAGTAAAAAATATTCTTTCGCGCAGCTCTTTAACTCTGAACATTCCTACTATCGGATTTGTCATATTTTAACCCTGCGCCTCGTCTTTAGAAGCTTTCTTTTTTTCCGTTTTATCCACTTTTGCTTCAGTTTTTGCTTCAGTGATTTCAGTCGTATTCTTTGCGCTTTTTTTAGGTTTTTTATTATTCAGAGGTTGTTCTTTTTCCGTTCCGTCAACACCGGCGTTTTCAGTAATGCTCCCGCCAGCCTTAAGAATTTTTTCTTTTGCCTGCGCTGATATTTTTTCAATTTTTATCGTTACAGCTTTTGTGATACTGCCATTACCAAGAATCTTTACCAAATCCGAACCCTTTATAAGTCCTTTACAATGAAGCGACGGAATATCAACGGTATCGCCGGCGTTAAAACGCTTGTCAATCTCTTCAACATTTATGACCTGAAATACTCGCTTAAACGGATGATTTGAAAATCCCCTATGGGCAATACGCCGATAAAGCGGCATTTGCCCGCCTTCAAAGCCAAGATACGTTTTTCCGCCTGAACGCGACTGTTGTCCCTTATTACCCTTTCCAGCAGTAGTACCAGATCCAGAGCCCTGTCCGCGTCCAACTATACGCTTTTTTTTGTTCGCGCCTTCTGGCGCGTGTAAATCAAAACTATGCATCAACATTCCTCCACCGATACAAGGTGCGCCACACGTTTCACCATACCCAATATTGGACCGGAGGCTTCCTGCTCCACCGTCGAACCTATTTTACGAAGTCCCAACGAACGCACTGTGGCCCGTTGAACGGGAATGATACCAATAGTACTACGTACGAGACGAATTCTGATTTTCTTGTTTTTTCCCGCCATATCTACCCCCAAATCTCAGCAATCGGTTTTCCACGGTTTCTGGAAATCTTTCGTATATCCATAAGCTGCTTTATTCCATCAAATGTGGCCTTTACTACATTATACTGACTCGAAGCGCCTATAGATTTTGAAAGCACATCAGTTATACCGCCGGCTTCCATAATTGCCCGGACCGGGCCGCCAGCAATTATGCCTGTCCCTGAACAAGCCGGTTTAAGAAGTACGACTGACGATTTATACGAACCCTGTATCCTGTGCGGTATGGTCCCATTTTTCAACGGCAGCTGCATCAAATTCCTTTTTGCCTTGTCAATACTTTTACGCACCGCTTCAGACACATCATTAGCTTTGCCAAAACCCCAGCCAACATTACCTTTACGGTCACCAACAACAGTAAGCGCAGAAAACGAAAACCGGCGTCCGCCTTTAACAACTTTCGCCGTACGGTTCAGTTTCACAAGTTTTTCTACAAATTCTTTTTCTTTATCTGTGCCGCGGTCTCTATTATATTCCATGAAGCCCCCTAAAATACAACTCCGGTCTTACGAGCACCTTCGGCTAGAGCCTTAACAACACCATGATAAAGATAGCCATTTCTATCAAAGACAACCTGCTTGATTTTTTTTTCGAGCAGCCGTTTACCCATTACCTCACCAAGCTTTTCCGCCCCTTCCACAGTAGGTTTAAGCTGCGAAAGCTCCTTTTCCAGCGTAGATGCGGACGCAAGCGTTTTGCCAGCCAAATCATCAATTATCTGTATCGAAAGGTTACGATTACTGCGAGTTATCGTCATACGCGGTCTTTCGGCAGTACCGGAAATACGTTTTCGTATATGTATCTTTCGTTTTAACCGTTTACGGTCTTTTTCACTTATGTTTTGTAACATTTCAAACTATTTAACTCCTGACTTTCCAACTTTTCGCCTGATTCGCTCTTCTTCATATTTGATACCCTTGCCTTTATAAGGCTCCGGTAAGCGCAGTTTACGTATTTCTGAAGCGAACTGCCCAACTTTTTGTTTATCAATACCAGATATGATAATTTTTCCATTTTGTTCAACAGCAAGGCTTAAGCCCTCTGGTATACCAACAAACACTTCATTTGAATAACCGATATTCATATTAAGCAAATTGCCCTTAACCTCGGCGCGATAACCAACGCCATTGACTAAAAGGACGCGTGACCATCCTGCAGAAACGCCAATTATCATATTATTAAGGAGATTCCGATAAAGGCCGTGAAACGCCCGTGTTTGTTTTTCATCGTTTACTCTGCCTACGAGAATTTCCCCGGACTTTTCCTCAAAAGTTACAACATCATGATAAGGCTGAGAAAGCTTTCCCTTTGGGCCATCAACACTTATTGTATTATTAGCAAAACTTATTTTTACGCCCGCAGGCACCTTTACCGGTATTTTACCAATACGCGACATAATTTACCCTCACCATACCGTACATATAATCTCACCGCCAACCCGCTTTTCAGCCGCTTTTTTACCGGTAGTAACGCCGAACGAAGTAGAAACGATTAATGTTCCAAATCCGTTAAAAACACGAGGCATTTTTTCATAACCGGCATAAACCCGTCGCCCTGGTTTTGAGATTTTCTCTAGACCATGTATAACGGACACAGTTTCTTCATCATATTTTAAATAAACACGAATATAGCTTTTGCCGTCTTCCGTATTCAATTTTTTGAAGTTTCTGATATAACCTTCATTTTTCAGAATCTTTACAATTTCTAATTTCAATTTTGAAACAGAAACATCTACATTTTCATGTTTAGCCATTCCGGCATTCCGGAGTTTGGTCAACATATCCGCAACAGGGTCAGAAACGCTCATCCTTTTCTCCTCCCTACCAACTTGATTTAGTTACACCGGGAATCAATCCCTCGCTTGCCAGTTTACGGAAACAAAGACGGCACATTTCAAACTTACTCATATAACCGCGGGATCTACCGCAAATTCTACAACGATTCACCTTTCTGGTCTTATATTTGGGCGTTCTGAGCGCCTTTAATATCATCGCCTTTCTTGCCATTTCTGCTCCTATTTTTTAAACGGCATACCGAATTTAGCAAGAAACGCTTTTGCGTGCGTATCGGTTTTTGCCGTCGTTACTATTACAATATTCAAGCCGGAAACCCGCTCTATCTTATCAAAATCAATCTCCGGAAAAATAATCTGTTCTACTATACCAAGAGCGTAATTACCATGCCCATCAAACGAATTAGAGCTGATTCCGCGAAAATCCTTTACGCGAGGAAGAGCTGCATTCACAAGCCTGTCAAGAAACTCATACATCATTGTACCGCGCAATGTTACTTTTGCGCCAATTTCTTGACCTTCACGAATTTTAAAGTTGGCTATACTTTTTTTCGCCTTAGTTTTAACGGCTTTTTGACCGGTAATAAGAGTAAGTTCTTCAACCGCAGCATCTAAAAGTTTTTTATTTGAGATCGCTTCACCCACGCCCATAGATACAATAATCTTCTCAAGTTTCGGTATTTCCATAACCGATTTAAAACCAAGTTCCTTGAATAGCTCCGGCGCTATTTTTTCTTTGTAAATAGTTTTAAGACGCGGAACATAACACGCAGATGCGGAAGCTTTACCGCTCGCCTTATTTTCCACATTCTTTTGAACGGCAGGTTTCACACTTTTTTTTGTCTCGCCGCTTCTAACTTCTTCTTCCGCCATTACAACGCCTCTTTGCATTTTCTACAGACGCGATTTTTCTTCTCACCGTCTATTTTATATCCAATACGGGTTGGACCGCATTTCTTGCACACAATCATCACATTGGAACTATGAAGAGGCGCTTCAATCTCAATAATGCCCCCGCGGTCATTTTGTTTACGCCGTTTTTGTGTTTTCTTAACAATATTAACGCCTTCAACAAGCACCCTATCCTTGTTTCTCAAAATTCTAATAATTTTTCCGCGCTTTCCCTTATCTTTTCCCGCAATTACCTCAACAGTATCATCACGTTTTAATTTAAACTTATGCTGCTCCGTTATCATCGCCATCTTTTACTCCTCACAATACTTCCGGCGCGAGAGAAACTATCTTCATATAATCCTTTTCACGCAGCTCACGAGCAACAGGACCAAAAATACGCTTCCCTTTCGGATTTCTGTTCGTATCGATAATAACGCACGCATTATCGTCAAAACGAATATACGTACCATCAAGACGGCGGTACTCTTTATGCGTACGCACGACAACAGCTTTTTCCACCGAACCCTTCTTTATCGAAGACAGAGGAAGAGCGTCCTTCACAGCAACAACGATTATATCGCCAATACTTGCATAGCGGCGCTTAGAACCGCCAAGCACCTTGATACACTGAACTATCCTTGCGCCTGAATTATCAGCAACATTAAGGAAGGTTTCCACTTGAACCATTTCTAAGCTCCTACTTAACCCGTTCCACAATCTCAGCAAGACGCCAGCATTTTTCTTTACTGACCGGACGGCATTCCACAACCCGTACACGATCGCCAGTACGGGCTTCATTTTTCTCATCGTGCGCCTTCAATTTTTTAGTACGTTTTACATATTTTTTGTAAAGCGGATGCAACGCACGCGTTTCAACAGAAACAACAATAGTTTTATCCATTCCTGTAATCTTTCCGTTTACATCGACACTCTTTTTGTTTTTTACTATACCAACAAATTCTTTCTTGCCGCTTTTAACGTTTTCTGCCAATTTTTTGCACTCCTACTTTTTTTCCACTTTCTGCGCTTTTTCATGCTGACAAATAAGCGTATTAAGACGCGCAATTTGGCGGCGCATTATCCGTTTTTGCAGAGGATTCTCAATATGACCTACGATCAGTTTAAACCGTAGTTCCATATATTTCACGCCAAGTTCAGCGCGTTTAGCTTTCAATTCGGAATACGTCAAGTTTTTAAAACTGTCTTTCATATCAACCTCTTAATTTAACCGCCTATTTCAAATTCAGCCCGCACTACAAACTTTGTTTTGATTGGAAGTTTTGCTCCGGCAAGCACCATAGCTTCCTCAGCAAGCTTCCTGTCAACTCCGCCAAGCTCGAACATTACAGTCCCCGGCTTAACTACCGCTACCCAATATTCCGGCGCTCCTTTACCCTTACCCATACGGGTATCGGCGGGTTTTTTTGAGTACGGCTTATCAGGATAAATACGTATCCATAATTTACCGCCGCGTTTTATATGTCTATTCATAGCAATACGAGCTGCTTCAATTTGCCGGTTTGTTATCCACATCCTGTCAAGCGCAACAAGACCGAATTCACCAAATGCTACCGTATTACATCGCGTTGCGTAACCGGGCATATTGCCGCGCTGTACTTTTCTATGTTTTACCCGTTTCGGACTTAACATCTCTAGCTCCTCGCCGCCGTTTTATCCCGCCGCTTGCGGACTATAGCTCCGGCATCTTCTTTTTGTTCTTTGCCATGCTTCATGCCGTTAAACACCCAAACTTTAACGCCAATAGCGCCAAAAGTCGTATGAGCCTCTGCAAAACCATATTCTATATCCGCGCGCAGCGTATGCAGGGGCACCCGGCCTTCTTTAGCTTCTTCTGTACGAGACATCTCCGCACCGCCAAGCCGTCCTGAAAGCCTAATTTTTACTCCCTGTACATTCCCTTTCTTTATAGTATTTGAAATTGCCTGCTTCATTGTACGGCGGAAAGAACCGCGTGCAACAAGCTGACGTGCAATATTCTGCGCGATAATCTGAGCATTGTTATCAGCATTACGAACTTCTTTTATTTTAAGCTGAATTTTCTTATTTACGAGCTTCTGCAACTCAGATCCAATCGTTTCTATATTAGCACCCTTTACACCAATAATAACGCCAGGCCGCGCGGTATGAATTACTATTGTAATACGCTGCGGATGACGTATTATCTCAACCTCCGCTATATCGGCCCCTTTAGCTTCGGGCATTTTACTAAGAAAACCACGAAGTTTGATATCCTCGTGCAAGGCGACCGCGTATTCTTTTGGATCTACATACCAGCGTGACGACCACGTTCTGTTAATGCCTATCCGCAATCCTATAGGATTTACTTTTTGTCCCACCTAAATACCCGCCTTTACTGTTTCGTCAACAATTACCGTTATATGACATAATCTTTTAAGAAGCATATCAGCTCTACCTCGTCCCCGGCACCATAAGCGTTTCATTCTTGGGCCGTCATCTACCATAACTTCTTTAACGTAAAGCATATCTTCAGCCAATTTTTTGTTAAAACTAAGTGCATTAGATCCTGCGGATTTTACCGCTTTCCATAAAAGCTGCGCCCCTTTATGAGGCATATTCTCTAATACCGAAAGCACTTCCGTATATGGCCGTCTGCGAATAAGATTCGCAACGGGCCTTACTTTATAAGGCGATGCAATAATAAATTTTGTAATCGATCTGTAACCAGAATAGTTACGTTTCTTTTCATCACTCTTTGACATACCTAACCCTTTGAAGCCTTCTTATCCGAACCCGCATGTCCCCGAAAAATCCTTGTGGGGGAAAACTCACCAAGTTTGTGTCCTACAAGATTCTCTGTAATATAGACAGGGACCCACGTCTTACCGTTATAAACAGAAATAGTACCGCCAACCATTTCTGGAATTATTGTTGAACAGCGAGAGTACGTTTTTATCATCCTTCTTTCCGTTGATTTTGCAACTTCCAGTACTTTTTTATAAAGAGCTTTTTCAATAAAAGGCCCTTTTTTTATCGATCTTGACAAATTCTTCGCCCCCTCTACTTCTTCTTTCTTCTTGAAACTATAAACCGTGATGACGGTTTGTGTTTATCCCGCGTTTTATAGCCCTTTGTCGGCTGCCCCCATGGAGTTACGGGATGTATACCCTTACTCTTCCCTTCACCGCCGCCGTGCGGATGATCGACAGGATTCATTACCATACCACGAACAGAGGGGCGTACGCCAAGCCATCTTTTCCGTCCCGCTTTACCTATCGAAATATTCATGTGGTCTTCATTACTCACGACACCAATTACCGCATAACATTTTTTAAACACCATACGTGTTTCGCCTGAAGGAAGACGTATCGTAACATAATCTCCTTCCTTCGCAGCAATGACAGCACTTGTCCCGGCTGAACGGGCAAGCTGCGCACCTTTTCCCAAAGAAAGTTCAATATTATGTACTATAAACCCAAGAGGAATATGTTCCAATGGAAGCGCATTCCCTGTTTCTATGGGCACATCAGGTCCGCTTACAATATTTGCACCGACTTTAAGTTCTTTTGGCGCTATAATGTAACGTTTTTCACCATCAGCGTAAACAATAAGAGCAATATTAGCGCTACGGTTCGGATCATATTCAATGGTTTTAACCTTGCCAGACACACCAGTTTTATCACGCTTAAAATCAATAATTCTATAGCGTCTCTTATGACCGCCGCCCTGATGCCGGACACTTATACGTCCATTCCAATCCCGTCCACCACGCTGAGGCAATCCTTCCGTAAGCGATTTTTCGGGACGATTTGTCGTAATTTCCGAAAAATCAAGACTCTGCCATTGCCTCATTCCCGGTGTATAAGGTTTATACGTTTTTATACCCATGCTTAATCCTATACGCCTTCAAACAGGCTTATCTTTTCACCCTTGGCAAGCGTTACAATAGCTTTTTTCCAATTTGGAGTATAGCCCTTCTTATAACGCAAACGTTTCGGCTTACCAGCAACAATCATTATGTTGCAAGAAACCGGCGTTACTTTAAATAACCGGCGTACTGCCTCACTAACATCATATTTTGTAGCGCGGGCGTCAACTTTAAAAACATACTTTCCCGCCTCACGCATATTATTTGTTTTTTCAGAAAGCACGGGCTCTACAAGTATAGTTTCATAGTTCATGATCGCACCTCTTCCTTATAAAACCCGCTTAATTTACCAGCAATGCCCTCTACAAGAAGAACGCGGCGGCCATAAAAAAGCGTGTGCGCGCTCAAACTATTATATGAAAGGAAATGCACTGCAGGGATATTACGTCCGGCACGTTTAATCATTCTATTTTTTTCAAGCCTTCCTTCTTCATTATCATCAAGGACTATAACCGTCCTTTGAGTTTCACCAAAATTCTTTAAAATACCAGCCAAGTCTTTGGTTTTTCCACTTTCCACAGAAAAATCTTCTATTAGCTTAAGCATATCAGACTGAGCTTTTAGGCTCAAAATTGTTTTTAACGCGAGCCGTTTAGCCTTCTTAGGCATAGAATAAGAAAAATCACGCGGTTTCGGACCAAAAACCACACCGCCTCCAATCAAAAGCGGAGATTTTTTATCACCGCGGCGAGCGCGTCCCGTACCTTTTTGTTTGTAAGGCTTAGCATTTGAGCCATGAACCTCACCCCTGTCTTTAGTACAAGCCGTCCCAAGCCGTCTGTTAGCAAGCTCGTTGTTTATCGCATACCAAATTATATCTTCATTAATTGGAAGACCAAATACCGCATCGTCAAGTTCTACGGTACGCAATTCCTTGCCTTTCGTTGAATAAACAGTACCTTTCATCACGCCCCCTGCTTCTTTACCGCCGCACGGACAACAACAACGCTCTTTTTTATGCCGGGAACAGCGCCGTGTACAAGAATTAGGTGATTCTCTTTGTCAAGCTTTATTACGCGAAGACTAAGCGCGGTTACCTGTTCACGTCCCATTCTACCTGGAAGTTTAACGTTCTTAAATGTCTTATGCGGATAAGTAGATTGACCCGTGGACCCAGGCTCACGATGAAATTTTGATCCATGCGTTTTACGGCCCCCGCCAAATCCCCAGCGTTTCACAACTCCCTGAAAGCCTTTACCTTTAGATACGCCGATAACATCAACATATCTGCAATTCTCAAAAATCTCTTCGCCGAAAGTATCTCCAATCTTGCATTCTTTCGGAAAATCCCGAAACTCTCTGACATGCCTCTTTAACGCAATACCTTCGGGATACTGTCCTTTTTCAGGTTTATTAACTCGCGCCGGCTTTGCATCATCTACTCCCAGCACAACAGCGTTATAACCATGTTTTTCTTTTTCTCTTTGAGCAATAACAGTATTTGCGTCGACACGAAGCACCGTAACCGGTATCAAATTTCCATCGCCGTCAAAAACCTGCGTCATGCCGATTTTTTTGGTCAAAAGCCCCAACATATTGCAACTCCAGTACGGATCATTGTTTTATTTCCACATCAACGCCGGCAGGCAACTCAAGTTTCATAAGCGAATCCATCACTTCAGGCGAAGGTTCAATTATGTCTATAAGACGCTTATGTGTCCTCATTTCAAACTGCTCACGTGATTTTTTATTCACATGAGGTGAGCGCAGTACGGTAAATTTATTTATCCTCGTGGGAAGCGGTATAGGCCCGGTAACTTTTGCCCCTGCCTTAACCACAGTACCGACTATCGATTTCGCGCTTTGATCTATTAACTCAATATCAAAACCGCGCAACCTAACACGAATCCGCTCTTTGCTCATCACTCCTCCGTAAAAGCGGAACCGCTGCAACGGCCCGCTTTTCCAACCTATTCTAAAATCTCAGTTACTTGTCCCGACGCCACGGTTTTACCCCCTTCACGGATAGCGAAGCGAAGTCCTTTTTCCATAGCGATAGGATGAATAAGCTCACCAAAAATTTCCGTATTATCACCAGGCATAACCATTTCTTTACCATCGGGCAATTTAACAGTACCGGTAATATCAGTTGTACGGAAATAGAATTGAGGCCGGTAACCTGTAAAAAACGGCGTTTTTCGTCCGCCTTCATCTGCCGAAAGGCAGTAAATCTGGCCTTTGAATTTACTATGCGGGGTAATTGAACCTGGCTTTGCCAAAACTTGACCACGTTCAACCTCTTTCTTATCAATTCCGCGAAGCAACGCCCCAATATTATCACCAGCCTGCCCCTCATCAAGCAATTTATTGAACATTTCAATACCGGTAATCGTAGTCTTTTTTGTGGGCTTTATACCGACAATCTCTATTTCCTCGTTGAGTTTTACAATGCCGCGCTCAATTTTCCCGGTAACAACAGTACCACGCCCCTGAATTGTAAACACATCCTCAATAGGCATAAGAAACGGCTTATCGCTGTCGCGTTGCGGATCAGGAAAATACGTATCCATTGCTTCCAAAAGATCGTCTATACACTTTGTTGACTCTGCATTTTCCGGTTCCGACATGGCCTTGAACGCAGATCCCTTTATTATTGGGATTTTATCGCCAGGAAAACCATTAGCCGTGAGAACATCACGAACTTCTTCCTCAACAAGATCAATCAACTCAGGATCTTCAAGCTGATCTGTTTTATTAAGGAAGACAATCATACTAGGAACGCCAACCTGACGAGCAAGAATGATATGCTCGCGGGTCTGAGGCATAACGGAATCCGGTGCGGAAACAACAAGAACCGCTCCATCCATTTGCGCGGCGCCGGTTATCATGTTTTTGATATAATCAGCATGACCAGGGCAATCAATATGCGCGTAATGCCGTTTTTCAGACTGATACTCCAGATGCCGTGTATTAATGGTAATACCACGAGCCTTTTCTTCCGGCGCATTGTCAATTTCATCATATTTCATAACTTTATCACCATATTTCTTTCCGCAGTGCATGGTGATAGCCGCCGAAAGGGTCGTTTTTCCGTGGTCAACGTGACCTATCGTACCGACATTCATGTGAACTTTCGTTCTTTCAAATTTATCCTTTGCCATAGTGCTACTCCTTCATTTCTGGGCACTCAAAATTTTTATCGCGGCGGCAAGTCTAGCAAAAAAAAAAAAAAAGCACAAGCCCCCGCGCAAACCGCACAAGCGGAATAATTTTTACTGAGAAAAGACAGAGTTAAC
The DNA here is from genome assembly GCA_031280035.1 of Spirochaetaceae bacterium. GTDB lineage: Bacteria > Spirochaetota > Spirochaetia > Treponematales > Breznakiellaceae > JAIRPU01. The sequence goes on from JAITHJ010000012.1 coordinate 25,733, forward strand.
ACCTTAACGCAATTAAGAGGCGTTTATATGTTGTACTCCACCTATCCCATGGGACGCGCCGTAACGCGCCACCCGAAAAAACCGCGCAAAAACCGATTTTTCTTGCACAAAGAGGGTAATTGCCTCCAGCGCGATGGGTGGTTTGGATCCTTGAGAAGAATTATATCCGGTAAAAAATTTTTGTCAAGTGGGGTGTCCGTGCTCACTACCTATAGGACACACGCCGGTGTGGAATGGATAAGCCCAATGTGGCAGAAAACTCTGCCGGTGTCAAGAAGTTCAGTGCTTCATGAGGGCGGTAAAAATGGTA
>JAITHJ010000022.1 GCA_031280035.1 Spirochaetaceae bacterium
GCGGCGCAGACCGCCTCGATGGACAGCGAGGCCTCGTCATCGGTGCGGGCGATAAACGCGCCGTCAATGCCGTGCAGGTAGTTCGGATAGAGCTTCGCGCGTATGCGGTGAAGCGTCTCGGTTACGTTATTGATTACTGACATGGGGAGTCTCCTATGGAAATAGATTTCAGATTACGGATTTCTGATTTCGGGTTTGTATCCGGTATATCGAGGTAAAGAGTGATGTCTTGGTTTAGTAACGTATTTCGGATTAAAACACCGACAACTGATAACTGACTACCGGCAACTGAGAACTGCGTCTGGGCATGACTATACCCTGAATTAAGCCGTCTTACAGGTAAGCGGGCGAATTCATGTGTGTGTGTGTGTGTGTGTGTGTGTGTGTGTGTGTGTCGGCGGAATACCCGCTAAACTTGAGAGATAATGTGTTACCGTGCGATTCCATTGCTCACCGCCTCTTTTCATGCTGGAAGCAGGGTAACACAGAGCGTGAAATTATGTCAAGAGGGGTACGGCGCGTCTTTTATAGAGGCTCTATACAGCAGATTGACGATACGATACTATGGTCATAAAATCAGTTTTTAGAGGATTAGTCTATGAAAAACAAACGGAAAAACATACTAAAACATAGGATACTCGTTAGAAGTCTTTGCCTCCCGCCTGCGCGCGTTCCGGCTGGAACAACCATGCTCCGCAGCGTAGTTTTGAGCGTGTGCGCCGCGCTGATTCCGCTGTGCGCGGGCTGTTCTGTGCAAGGAGTCTCTGAAGACGACTCAAAACAACGTCCGCCCGCTCAGGTTTTTGTTACCTATACCGGTACGGCAACGTGCACCGTCAGCAATAAGGAAATAACCGGCGTTACGGCAAAGAACGCCGCAGGAAAAATAGAAACCGTTACGCTGGGCAATGATATTAGCAATGGCAAAGAGTGGTCGCTGCGCGTTCCAAGCTATTTCGTCCCCGCGAAATTTACTGTCGCGTTGAAAGGCACAGGCGCGGACAACGCCAGTAATTACGAAAGCGGCGTAATAGCGGTTGAGGACGCAAAGCCGGCTGTGCCGATTCCGCTTGAAATTACAAACGCGAATCAGTTAGGCTCAAGAATTTCAACGCCGGAAGAACTTCTGGCGGCTCTTGGTTCCAGTTCCAGTAAGAATTGGGCGCTTGCCAATGATATAGACCTTGATCAATACAACGGGAACTGGATCGGCCCTTCCGGCTACAACAAAATCTTTTATGGCAACGGCTATACCATAAAGAATTTACGGCTGACCAGCCTAACCGGCGATACCGGACTTTTTACTACACTGGGAAACGGCGCGGTTATTCAGGATTTGGTTATTGAAGTTTCTACAAAAGCCGGCGTGGGCGACAGACCGCGTACCGGATCAAGTCATTTTGGAGCGATTGTAGGCTTTATTGGTAACGCGACCGTCAGCTTAAAGAACATAAAGGTAAAAGGTTCGCTTAACTTTGGCGCTGTAAATGGTTCTACCACCTATTACTTATTGGCTGGCGGGTTTGTCGGCGAAATCGGTAACGGCGCTGTTCTTAACATAGAAAACTGCGTTTCCGAATTGAATATCGCCCTACAGGCCGGCAGTCAGAATACTGAGAATACGCTGGGTTTTGGCGGCTTGGTGGGTAAGGCCTATGAGAATACAAAGCTTACCATAAACAAAAGTTATGTTTCGGGAGACATTAACGTTGTACATGCCGGTAACAAACAGCTTATAGCAGGCGGGCTTGTGGGCGATGTAGCGGACGCTACTAAACTCACGGTAACCGGGTGTTATGTCTCAGGAACGGTTATCGCAAAAAACATGAACGCCGGGAATAATGGGAATGTTCATGCGGGCGGGCTTGTAGGCAGAGTTAATAGCCCAATGGAGATAAAAAACTCCGCCGTAGTGAGTCCTAAAGTTGTGGCCGTTGCGCCGTCAGGCAAGTATAATAACGGCAGGTTTTTTGGCGCGGTTTCAGGAGGGTCAAAAACATATAGCGCAAATATTGCACGGAAAGGAATGCGTACCGGAAATACTGAAGATGGCATAGAAAACAACGATGACGGCGGCCTTACTACGAGTGCAGGATTGGGCGTTTTACTTGCTCAACTTAAAACGCCCGCGCCGTGGAAAGAAACGCTTGGCTGGACAGAGACTGTGTGGAATTTTTCGGGTCTTGCACAGGAGAAATGGCCTGTCCTTGTAAATACGACTGTTCAGTACTAAGCCGTTTGCGCGTAACAGGCGGTAGTCGGGCAAGCCGGAGTCGAACCGGCGACCTCTTGGTCCCGAACCAAGCGCGCTACCAACTGCGCTACTGCCCGAAAAAAAAAGCCCCGTCCGGTATAATTTCCGGCGGGGTTTAGCGGGAGCGACGGGACTCGAACCCGCGATCTCCGGCGTGACAGGCCAGCGCGATAACCAGCTTCGCTACGCCCCCTGCGCCTGAATACTAAACGGCATTTTCTGAAATGTCAATACCCTATATCAATACCCTATAATGGCAGATTCCATTGTACCAGCATACTTCACTTACGCCTTGATTTTTGGGATATAAAACTTTATTATTCTTTACTATGGCGATTAAAAAAAAGTCAAACACTAATAAAATCTCACAAATTTCAAAAAGCATATTATTTTGGCTCGCTTTTTTTACGGTAATTACGCTTCTTTTTATAATAAATGTACCTAAAATAACTCAGACATGGGAAAAGGTGTTTGGAAAACAAGACCAGCAGTCATTGAACCAGACGGAAACAACGGAAACAGTGGAAGCCGCGCCGCCGGCTGTATCTTTGCCGCCGGTTGAGCGCGCGGATTTTCCGTCAGTTTCCGGTTTAGAGCCGCCGCTTACCGAACAGACGGCGCAGGAGGATTTACAAAGCGCGCCGCCTGTTTCTGAAGCTGTTGGAGAGAATGATACCGCTGCCGCTCAAAGCGCAGTGGATGAAGCCGCTCAGATTACAGCGTTACTTCCAAAAGAAAATGACGCCCCCCAAGATTTCCGCGAACGCAGTATCTATCTTGTACGTGTTGACGCAACGGGCATTGTTTTTTTATTTGATGTAAAACGCAAAATCCCAGCGAACAAATCTCCGCTTGTTACCACGCTGAATGTATTGCTGAACGGCCCTACCGCTGAAGAAAAACGAATGGGACTTACCTCTCTTGTGCCGGACGGCACAAGAATTCTTGGCGCATCTATAGAAAGAAATACGGCAACGATCAATTTTAATGAGAGTTTTATGTTTAATACATACGGAGCTGAAGGGTACATTGCTCAGTTAAAGCAAATTATATGGACGGCAACGGAGTTTCCTAATATCAGTGAAGTTCAAATACAAATAAACGGTAAAAAAATTGAATATCTTGACGATTCTATCAGACTTGATCGGCCAAGAAGCCGTGATTCGTTCTGATTTTATGAGGGTATGACATGGACATATTAAAACTCGGCATGCCGGAGCTTAGGCAAAAAGCCTTGCCTGTTTCCCGTATAACGCCGGATTATGAGCTCCTTGCACAAAATATGCTTGATACTTTGCATAAGTACAAAGGTGCAGGACTCGCCGGCCCGCAGGTTGGCGTTCTTGAGCGTATATATGTGATTCATCTTGAACGCGACAAACCGCTTGTTTTTATCAATCCATCGATTACAGAAACTTCACCGGATACTTGTCTTTGTGAAGAAGGCTGCCTTTCAATTCCGGGCTTTTGGGGTGATATTACCCGTCCAAAAACAGTGCGCGTTCAGGCGTGGAACGAAAAAGGACGTCCGTTTACGCTGGAGGCTTCCGGTCTTCTGGCGCGGGTTATTCAGCATGAGTACGATCATCTTGAGGGCGTTCTCTATATAGACCATCTTTCTCAAGTAAAACGGGAACGCCTTGTTTCTAAATATGAAAGACTCAACAAAACCGGTGCAAAAAGGAAGTGAAGTGAGGATAATATTTGCTGGAAATCCTGAAATCGCTGTTCTTTCGTTGGAATCACTAGTAAACAGTCAAGTTTCCGATGGATTTTGTGAAATTTCCGCAGTTCTTACGAATCCTGACACGATGAAAGGCAGAAAAAATATTCTTGCGCCTACAGAAATCTCTCGCGCGGCTGAAATATTCTCTGAAAGACTTGCTGCACCGCTTGTTCAGCTCAAACCGGAGTCCATTGATGATGATTTTATCGAAAGAATTGCGGAGATAAACGCGGATTTACTCATTTCATTTGCTTATGGCACACTTTTTAGCAGGAAATTCTTGAGTGTTTTTCCAAAGGGCGGCATCAATGTTCATCCGTCTCTCTTACCAAAATACCGCGGGGCGGCGCCTGTACAGCAAGTCATTCTTAACGGTGAACGCGAAACCGGCATTACCATTCAGAGAATCACTGCAAAACTTGATTCCGGCGATATTCTTGCACAGCAGTCGTTCCCGCTTTCGGGCAGAGAGAGTTCTCTGTCTCTTTCATCAATTGTTGCGGAAAAAGCCGCCGCTATGCTTGTGCGTGTGGTAAAAGATATTGCGGAAGATAAACAAGCCGGAACTCCTCAAAATGAGTCCGGCGCTTCATACTGCGCGAAATTCACTAAAAATGACGGCCTTATTGACTGGAATAAAAGCGCCTGTTCTATCGATGCTCAAATTCGCGCTTTTACACCGTGGCCGCTTTCATGGACGCATCATAAGGGACGTGTTCTCTACATACTTGCCGGAATGCCGTATCATGATATAATTGATAAAGGCAAGACTGGCGCTGTGCTGGGTACGGACAAGAAAACCGGAATTCTTATACAAACAGGAGACGGCGTTTTTTCCGTATCGCGTTTACAGTACAACACAAAAAAGGCGCTTGGCTGGAAGGATTTTTTGAACGGCGCAAATATAATAGGCGATATTCTTGAATAATAGTTTAAAGGTAAGATTTGCATGAAAGAGCAAATTGTTAAAATTATGAAAAGTCTTAAAAAACATGGAATGAACGGTGTGGAGCGCGTTCAGGGCAGTTTGCTTAACGAGCCGCGTATGTTCGCGGGGATTTGCTGCGGAATGCTTCTTTTTATGGCGATGATTGCCGCGGCAGTGTTTTTTCTTAATGTACGCGGCGCGGAAGAAGTAATGGTTCCTGACGTTCGCGGCAAAGATATTATTCAGGCTCTATTGGAATTGCAAACAAAAGAACTTGATGCGCGTATACAGCTTCGCTATTCACAGCTTGAACGCGGCGGCGTTATTGAGCAGGATCCTAAAATGGGGGCGATAGTCAAAGCGGGGCGCAAGGTTCGGCTTGTTGTAAGTCAAGGGTCGATGGTCAGCAATGTAGGAAATTATGTGGGAAGAAATGTTGACGAAGTACGCAACGAGCTTAAAACACTCTTTGGCGCAACGGATACCCCGCTTATCACAGTAAAAAATCCGGTAATGTATCAATATTCGTCAGAGGCCGCCGGTACGATTCTGGAACAAGATCCGCTGCCCGGTTCATCAATATCGGGGCCGGTGGAGATGAGTATTATTGCCAGTAAAGGAAACGAAACGATAGATATTACCATGCCGTCTCTTACAGGCATGAGTATTGAGGATTCGCTTAAAGCAATAAGTAAATCAGGAATACGGTGGATTTTTCGAACGCGGCCTGCCGGGCATAATGAAGCGGCGGGAACTGTAATTGCACAAGATCCGGCAGGCGGCAGCTCAATTTCAATGGATCGTGTTGCGGAAATAACCGTTGTGGAACCGCGTCCAGCGGACGTTGGCAGCGGCGAGATAGCGGCGCTGTTCGTTTATGATTTGCCGGAGACGCTTTATCCTATGCAAACTACGCTTGATGTAATTATATCCAGCGGTGAGCGGAAAAATCTTGTAAATATGAACTGTTATGGAGGTAAATTCACCTATCCCTACTGCCTGCCCAAGGGCAGCGTTCTTGTACTATCTCTATTGAACAGGGAAATACACAGAGAGACGGTACAAGAATGAAAATGATGCGCCGGTTGTGTATTATTTTGGGTGTCTTTTTATATACGGCATGTCCGGTAATGGAGCCGGAACAGGCTATTTCTACAAACGGATCATTTAGGATTCCTGACGAGATAGATGAAAAATACACCGTCGGAAAAATACATATACACATGCGTTCCGGTAAACTTATAACAAGTATTGTTCAAGCCAGACAGGGCAATCAATTTGTGTTTAACAGCGACATTGGTGTGGCTGAAGGAACGCCGGTAACTTTTTGGGTTGAATTTAGAGATAAAGTAAGCGAAACATTGTACTATTGTAAAGGCCAGGATGATATTATAACGTCAGGCAGCGCCTACGATTGGAATATAGAGGAACTTTATATTCCAATCTTTTCAGAATCCGGTTTGCGTCTTATAGGGAACGACCCGCGTTATTTATCCGGTGAAAAATACGTGCTGATTTCCGATATAACAATAAATTCCGTATGGACTCCGCTTTGTCAAACCACTCCTTTTACCGGAACTTTTGACGGCAGCGGCCATACTATCAGCGGAGTGCGGTTTAATTCATCTGAAAAAAACATTGGATTATTTGCGCAGTCATCCGGCGCTTGTTTTAGGCATCTTACTATAGTGTTTAGCGATGCGGAAGTTAAGCTTGAATCGATTAGCACACAGAATTTTGGTATTCTTGCAGGAATTGTGGAAGATACCGTTATTGAAAGACTTTCTGTTCGTACAATTCATTCCGGTGCGCCTGATTGTCTGCCTCTTGTCAAAAACAACGGCGTTGAATTTAACGCAGGCGGTATAGTCGGCTATTTTAGAGGCAATTCACGAATAACGCAGTCCAATTCTCAGATACCCGTGTCGTTACAGGTAAAAGGGAATGTGTCAGTAGTTTCTTTTGGCGCTCTTATTGGAAAGGTTGAAGCGGTTACTCTTTCCAAATGCTACGCTTCAGGCAATATTGCGATTTCGTTTGACACGCCTGATTGCACTGTAAACGCCGGCGGTCTTATAGGCGGCGGGCGGGGATCTACAGATCTTGTTAGAATCGAAGAATCTTATTTTCAGGGCGATATAGACATTCTTAATGCTAAAATGGGCAATGCAGGCGGATTATTCGGTGGCAATACAAACTCGCTTACCATAAACCGGTCTGTTGTGCTGGCAAAGAGCTTTTACGCTGGTTTTACAAGCACTTATAATGCAAATAGAATCTCTGGAAAAAGCGTAAATCTTTCTTCGTATATATATGCCTCTGTCCCGCTGGACTTTAGGCCTAGTGTGAGCGGCGGAACTTCAGGTCTGGATAAGCCGGTAAACGATATTGATGTTGCGTGGTTTGGCAATCAGGCTTCTTACGGCGGACTTGAATGGGATTTTAATACAACATGGGTTTGGAGTTCCGTAAAGAATGCGCCGGTATTTCTTTGGGATTGATTATAAACCTGTTGGAACGTCAATAAACAACGTCTCTATTGATAAATCGGCGGCAGTTTTTTCCATAAGTTTTCTTACGCCCCAGACTTCTGTTAAATAATGTCCTCCGCAAAGCATATTAAGAGACCCTTCCAATGCAAAGTGATAAACCGAATGAGAACATTCTCCTGTAATATAGAGATCTATGCCTTCTTCAATGGCTTGCACGGCCTCCATTGCCGCGCCGCCGGAGATGACGGCGCACGTTGTATTCATTGCTTTGCCAAACGGCAGGGAAACCGCCGGTGGACGCGACATAAAACTTATTCTTTCCGCTGCGGCGTCTATGTTTAATGGCTCGGCAAGCTCTCCCTTGTATCCTATTTTACGGCCGTGATACAGGCCAAACGGCGTTATGTTTTTCATGCCGAGTTTTTCAGAAAGCACGGCGTTATTCCCTATGTCAGGATGTTCATCCAGCGGAAGATGGCACGCATAAAGAACAATGTTATTGTCCAGCAGGAATTTCAGACGTTCCCGGTAGAGGCCGGTAACCCGCAGCGGATTTCCCCACAAAAGGCCGTGGTGTACAAAGAGAAGCCCCGCTCCGGCGGCGGCGGCGCGTTTGAATGTTTCCATACAAGCGTCAACGGCGAATGCGATCTTGCTGATTGTACCGCCGTCATTATCAACCTGAAGTCCGTTAAGAGACGCATCGGCGGCGCTAAAGCCGTCAATATCCAGAATTGAGCGAAAATAAGCATCGAATTCTTTTGAGCCGGCGCTTTTTATCATCGTAATTCCAGTTCGGCGATGTAGTCCGCATACTTTTTGCGCGCCTCGTCCGCTTTTGTTTGCGCCGCCTCTATTCCGGCCGTTATTTCAGATATTTCTTTGTCCAGTCCTGTAAGCAGAGACAGATAGTTCTGGCCTTCCGGCGTACCGCCGCCCGCCGCCGTAAGATTTGCTCGTATGCGTTCCTGTTCAGCTATTTTAAACGCCCGCAGTTTCTCTAAAGTGGCGATTGTTTTTTCGGCTTCAACGGACTCGTTTTTGTAAAGCAGGGCGTTGCGGAACACGGCGCGAATCTCATCAGGGATTTCTCCGTTTTCGGCGTATAAGAGCAGCGTTGCGCCTGAAAGCGATGCCAGCGTGATTTGTTCGGACAGAGGCCGTTCTTCAGCGACATCGAAGGTGAGAATTTGATTGCCCCGCAAATCCATTTCAAAGCGGTAAAGCGACTGAGTTTTCTCAGTGTATAGCTCCGGCAGGGTCAGCGTGGTATTAGGCGTTACCGGATGTTCAATGACAAGCCGCTTTGCTTCGCTGGCAGTGTTGCGTATCGTGTAGGTTCTGCTCCAGAGAAGTTTTCGTTCCATAACTATAAGACCTTTACTGATACGCGCCGTGCTGATTTTACGAGTCATGTTTGTTTTTACGCTTCCTGAAACGCTCAGGTCGTCTCCGTAGGAGATGATTCGTTTTTCGCCGGTGTTAAGAAAGTCGAGCAGCGCGTCTCCGGCGTAGATTCCGCCTTCAAACACGGTAACGGAGCCCGCCGGAAGCTTTATTCCAGTTGAATTGGTGAGTTCTACGCTTATAGACGGATGAATTATTGACCCGTTGAGCGCGCGCTGTCCTGAGAACACAAGGATTTTACGCGCTTTAATAGAGCCGTCAAAGATGGGGAGCATCGCGCTCTGCTGGCGCGCCAGCGTAACAGGCTTCTTTAGCGTAAATTCAAATTGGTCGCCGGCTTGGCGCGCGTATGAAGCTCCAATTGAGCCGCCGCTGTATGCGGGTTCTTCCGGCGCGGGAATACGGGCGGCGAGCGCGTTGCTTTCGGCGGCTTTGGAGCGTGGAGCTTGGGATGAGTCCGTATCTCTATTGGAATACATTTGAGTTTCAGGTTTGAGCTGCATATCGTTCCAGCCGGAGTCGTGCGTCCGCGCTTCGGCAAATCCGGCGCCGGCCAGCGGGAGCGTCGGTCTGTTCGTGTAATAGGGCGGATAGAGTTCCTGCACGAATGAGACGGGCATGCCGGAAACCAGCGAGACCTCAACGCCGTTCCAGTCAATATCGCCGTCATTATCGATTATGGCCCACGACTGTAGAACAGGCGCGTTGTAGTTTAAGTCGAGGCGGTATGAAATCTTCCACACGGGCGTAGGGATGACATAGCTTATCGTAACCTCGCGCCGCCGCTTGCCCGTCAGCGTAACATTGATTTCCCGCGTATGTTCGCCGCGGGCGGCATTGATAAGGTCAAGGGCGCGGACAAGGTCGCTGTGGACGTTCTCATCCGAGAACGAGAGACTGATCAGCCGCCGTAATTCAATAGTACGCAGACCGCGGTCTGTTGAGAGAGAGATTGTGCCGGAGACTCTGTTTGGCAGCGCCGCCGGCCCTGTCTTATCCACCGTAACGATGCGTCCGCGAATATCTTCGTAACGCGCCTGTTCTTCCGAGAGCGGGATTGACGTATTGACGTGAGCGATAATCTCCGCGCCTTTAAGCGAAGCCAGAATATCCTGAAGTCCGGGGTTGCCGGAGAGGTCTATTTTAAGGCTCTGTAGGGTACGGACAAGCGTTGTATCGGAGAGGTAGGTTATCTGCGGCGAGCCGGATTCCGCGTCATGTATCATCAGTGATTTAAGGGCGTCATTGAGCGCGCTTCTGGTGAATGACAGGTGCGTTGAGATATTACCTGAGACAACGCCGCTGTGTGAAAAGAACCCCACGCCGGAGGAGAACAGGCTGACCTTCTTCAACGGAAGTGGAGCTTCTTTTGAGTAATCATCTTCAGCTTGCGCGGAAAGAACCGCCGTGCAAACTAAGAACAGAGCGAAACGCGATACAGTCCTCATAAACGCCTCCGTGCGATTAAGTTTGGGGAACGCCGCTACTGCGCGGCGAACCGTACGATAACAATGCCCGCTTTGCCGTCTTCAGCGGGATGGCGGCCTTCATTAGAGCCGGCTGAGCCGCGTCCTCCGCCTCCGGTATCGCCCTGCCCGTTCACGCCGGCAGGTCCTGCGCCGCCTCCGCCCGCGTAGTAAACCGGCTCTCCGCTTATATCGAGTTCAACGCCGGTTCCGCCGTTGGAGTTGCCGTCAGCTACGCCTTGCGCTCCGGCTGCGCCCGCGCCTCCGCCGCCTCCGCCAGAGGAGCCTCCTCCCGCTGCATCGCCGCCCTTATGACCTTGGCGCGTATCACTAATCGGGTCTGTTTCAGCGCCGGTAGAGGCCTCCGCCGCGCTTCCCGTCCAATACTGGGACGCGCCGCCGGAAACGTCTCTCCATGCGCCGCCTCCACCTGAACCGCCGGCATGACCTGCCGTATGACTAGAGGCTCTGTCTCTTCCGCCGCCGCCCCCGCCAAGCGCGGTTAAGACGCCGAATAGGGATTTGTTTCCGTCCTGTCCGTCTTCGGGCAGACTGTTATCTGAACTTGTAAGACCCTTTGCGCCTCCGTTGCCAACGCGCACCGCTATAGCTTCGTTGGGAAGTTCATACGATTCTTTATAGATAACGCCGCCTGCGCCGCCTCCGCCGGCCAACTGAGAGTCGTACGTGCCGCCGCCCCCGCCTCCGCCGGCAACAATAAGCACACGCGCTTCAACGGGCGCTGCGGGCGGCGTAATGAACTCAAACGTGTAGTCTGTGTACGCTCCTCCGGCTTCAGCGTCATAGGTAAACGTGTGGATTTCGTCGAGCGTGCCGTCTTCGTTCTGAATGAATTGCGTCTCTCCGCCTACGGCTGCGGGAAGCTTGCCCGCCGGCGGTTTAGGTCTTGACTGCGGATCGTCTTCCGACTCGCCTTGTATCCTGCACGCCGGAATAAACAGCGCCGCCGCGCAGACTGCCGCCAGTGCAAAAGCGAACAAATCTTTCTTCTTCATATAAACCTTCCTTGAGCGGTCTATCCCGCCGTCTTCTATCCTTATTCCTTATTAGAATAACATCTTATTCCAAGTTGAAGCAACAACCTATTCCTTATTAGAATAAGACCCTATTCCTTATTGGAATAAGATCCTATTCCTTATTGGAATAAGACCCTATTCCTTATTAGAGTAAGACCCTTATTCCTTATTGGAATAAGACCCTATTCCTTATTAGAGTAAGACCCTTATTCCTTATTAGAGTAAGACCCTTATTCCTTATTAGAGTAAGACCCTTATTCCTTATTAGAGTAAGACCCTTATTCCTTATTAGAGTAAGACC
>JAITHJ010000035.1 GCA_031280035.1 Spirochaetaceae bacterium
TACCATTTTTACCGCCCTCATGAAGCACTGAACTTCTTGACACCGGCAGAGTTTTCTGCCACATTGGGCTTATCCATTCCACACCGGCGTGTGTCCTATAGGTAGTGAGCACGGACACCTCGCTTGAAAAACAGAGAAAAATGTGCTAGACTGTTTAGACTTATATAACGCTTAATATCAAGGAAAATACAATGATCAATCAGATAAATCCATACAAAAGCCCTGCATTTGAGGCAGTCCCTGTGCCAGAAGCGGCAGGCGGCCCGGTTCTTACAGAAAATATGATTATGAGCCTTAAAGGAACATCGCCGTGGCTGCGTTTTTTAGGCATATTAGGTTTTGTAGGTGCAGCCTTTTTATTGTTTAACGGAATTCTTGTTACAATCGGCTTTGTCTCTACAGACAGCGCTGCGTGGAATATGGAATCAACAATGGGATCTCTAGGTATCCACAGTCTTGTACTGTTTGGCAAAACAATCGGCATATTATGTATATTGAGCGCGGTTGTATGTTTTATCTTAGCCAGATTCATGTATAAGTCCGGCGCAAAAATCAGGAATTATACCTTAACAAACAATATCAATGATCTGGAAGAAGCGCTCAAAAACAATCACTACTACTGGAAATTCTATGGGATTCTTACGATACTATCAATCGTTACCATTCCTGCGCTGCTCATAATCTCAGGTATTTTAATTGCTCTCGGTATAGTCGGCTAATATGCTGAATTCCAGCGGCACACCTGCCAATACCGGACAGGAAAACACTGACACCACCCTCTCCGCGCTTACGCCTGAAGGAATAGAGTATATCCTGTATCCTGCCGGCCTTACGGCGCGCGGTACAGCGTTTGCCATTGACTCGTTTATACAGCGCGCCATAAACATAATAATCATAATTTTTTTTAGCAGCTCAATAGAAAAGATATTCGGGATATGGATCATGTTTTTATTCATGTTCACCCTAGAATGGTTTTATTATAGTATCTGTGAAGTGTTTTTTAATGGACAAAGTATAGGGAAAAAATGTATCGGCCTTCGAGTAGTCCAAAACGATGGTTCTCCGGTTCATGCGGCGGCTTCTATTCTGCGAAATTTACTGCGAAGCGCCGATACATTTTTATCATTTTTTCATATTGCTCTTATAACAATAAGCGTGTCAAAAGGTTTTAGACGAATAGGCGATATTGCCGCCGGAACTATAGTCGTCTATACCTCATCATCGCGCTTTATAGTTTCACGCCGGCAGTTTTCGCCGGCAAAAACTGCACCTATCACGCCGCCGCGCCGTTTAAGCCTTGATGAAAAACAAACGCTGGCATCGTTTGCACAACGCTACGCGCTTTTAGGAAAAGAGCGCGCCGATGAAATTGTTTTACCGTGGACAGACTCACTTGGCTGGAAGCCGTTTTCCTCAGAAGCGGACGCCACATCGCCATCAGAATATGCGCTCGGCCTTGCCAAAAACCGGACGGGCGGACAATGACGGAACAACGTTTTCTTGCATTAAGAGAAGAGTCATGGAATCAGTTTGAAATTCTTTTAAGACTGCAAAAAAAAGAATTTCAAAAACACGCTGCATCTTTTCCTACTATGCTCCGTTCTCTTATAGGAGATCTTAACGCCGCCAGAGCAAACGGCTTTGATCCTTCAATAATAGACAGGCTGAACAGGCTTGCGCTGGACGGCAATCATATTTTATGTTCAGCGAGGAAGCTTTCTTTAAGCCCCCTGCTTGAATTTTTTACGCATACGCTGCCGCAAAGCGTACGTTTACACTGGCGTTCATTTTGCGCGTGTTGTTTTTTGTTTTACGCTGTTGCAGCATTTGCCGCGTTTCTTTGTATTTACAAACCATCATTCGCCGCTGGATTTCTTGGCCGCAAAAACATGGCGAATCTTGACGATATGTATAATAAAAATAGTCATTATTACCTCAAGCCGCGCGATGTTACAACAGACGCCGATATGTTCGGTTATTATATATACAATAACATTTCAATAACATTTCAAACCTTTGCAGGCGGCGTCTTTGCGGGAATAGGATCGATTTTCTTTCTTACGGCAAATGCATTATTCTTTGGTTCTGCTGTAGGTTATATTATAAATAAAGGGTTGGGCGAAACTTTCTTTTCGTTTGTGTCAGGACACAGCGCGCTTGAACTTACAGGACTTGTGCTAAGCTCACAAGCGGGACTAATACTAGGCTATAGTCTTTTTGTTACCAAAGGAGTGTCCCGCAGCGCGTCTTTTCGTACGGCAGGCAAGAGCGCGTTTCCGCTGTTGGCAGGCGCGGCAGTTTTTGATTTTCTGGCTGCAATTATAGAAGCGTTTTGGTCGTCAAAACATACAATTCCCGCCACAATTCATTATATTTTTGGAGCGGCGCTGTGGATTTTACTTGTATGTTATTTTTTGTTCTGCGGCAGAAAAAATTATCGCAGCACGGCGGCAGCATGGCCTTCATGAATTCACATCATCCTGCGTTTAATTTAAGAATGCGCACCGGATGGGAAGCCGCTGATATGGGCATTCTTCTCTGGAGAACAAAAACTTTTTTTACGATTGCTTTTTTTACCGCGCCAATAATCATAACAACGCTGATTATGGCGATTATCGGCTTTCTGGCGCCATTGCCGTTCTTTGCCAAGACTCATTGGATAATAATATGCACCGCAGCGCATTTCTGGCTGGCGCCGTTCTATGACAGATTCGCACTGCATGTCTGCTCAAAAATATTTTTTGAGCGCGGCATAAGCATAAAATCATTGTTCCATGGACTTGCAGAAAATATAGTCAGAAGCCTTCCTGGAGACCTGCTGTGGCGGCGTTTTAGCCCTATACGCGGCGTAATGATGCCGCTTCGCATCCTTGAAAAACTTAAACGCACGCATATACCATCCCGCAAGGCCAGTCTTAAGCGCGGCGGAATTTACTTTGGAGCATTTCTTACAGGCTTCTGCATATCAGTGGAAATCATGCTCTTTATAGGATCGCATATAGCAGTATACGTGATAGGAATAATAACCAAAACAAATATATATATTAACATAGGATCATTTCCTTGTATGGTTATTTTACTTGTTAATTTTATAATTATAGAAACTCTTTATATTTGCATGAGCTTTTCTGTTTATATTAACAGCAGAATAATTACAGAAGGATGGGATTTGCAATTTGCGTTTCAAAAGCTGGCCGGTGCGCGAACGTAAGGTTGACACACAGGACGGAAGCGTGTAAAGTAACGCCCATCGAATCTTAAGGAGGATTCATCATGAAAAATACTATTTCTTTTTTAATGCTGGCCTTGACGCTGACCTGTTTTATGGCGTGCGGGGCCAAGACGGAAAATAAACTTGTAATTTATTCACCGGTCAGTGAAGAACAAATCAGAGAAATCACGAGCGCTTTTGAGAAAGACACTGGAATAAAAGTCGAAATGATTTCTGTCGTTACAGGCGAAGTATTTAAAAGGCTTAAGTCCGAAAAAAACAATCCTTATGCTGATGTCGCGTGGGCCGGAGATAAAGCTATTTACAGAGATAATCTTGATTTATTTGAGGATTATGTCTCGGTCAATAATGAAGAACTTCCTGAAGAATACCGCAATATAGCGGGAAAACTTACCATTTATGGACTTGATGCAAGCGTATTGCTTGTCAATAAAAACCGCATCGGCGGTATTGCCGTTGAAGGATATGAAGATCTTTTGAATCCAGAGCTAAAAGACAAGATGATAATGGGCGATCCTTCGGGACAGAGTACCGCCTATGCCCAACTGATAAATATGCTTATTGCGGAAGGCGGCGACCTTAAATCGCAGCAAGGCTGGGACTACGTACAAAGTCTGCTTGCCAATATCAACGGGAAAATAGGCAATTCTTCGGGAGCCGTTCACAAAAGCGTGGCCGACGGCGAATATGCTGTCGCGCTGACATTTGAAGACCCTTCAATAACCTATGTAAGAAACGGCGCGCCTGTGGATGTTGTCTATATGAAAGAAGGAGTCGTCTTCAATCCTGTTGCGGCGGCTGTTGTAAAAGGGGCAAAACACGCTGAAAACGCAAAAAAGTTCATTGATTTTCTTACAAGCCAGAAAGGGCAGGATATTTACGGCTCAAAACTTAATGTACGGCCGGTCCGAACTGATGCGAAGCTGGGAGATTATATGAAGCCGTTAAGCGAAATAAAAATACTTTATCCTGACGATATTTACGTTAAAGAACACCGCAGCGAAATTTTGGATAAATATAAAGCGATATTTGCCGAAATAAACAAATGAACGTTTGCGGCAATGCGGGTGGATACCAGAAAATTCCGGCAGATAGTTGAACAAAACCGAAAGAGGAAACCTTGATTTAATTATCGCCCGTCTTCCCGGCCTCAAAGCAAAGCAGCGGGCGGCTTTATGTCAGGCATTTTGTTCAGAGGATTCCTTTGTCAAATTGCCGTATGATGATATAATAAACGCTGCGGGCAGACAATATCGTTTTGATTTCGGTGCCGCGCCGTGGAATATTGAAAAATTCAGGCGGCAGGCTGAACGGGATAAGGCGCTGATGGACGCGCGGAATATCGGCTATGTTTCCATAGCTGATGCCGCTTATCCGTCTCTTTTGAGAGAAATATACGATCCGCCGGCAGTTTTATTCTACCGGGGAATATTTCCGGACGGTAAAGAATCGCTTGCCATTGTGGGCACACGAAAACCCTGCGCGGCGGCGCTTGAATTTACCTACCGGATTGCGCAGGATTTGGCAGCCGCCGGAGTTCCGGTAGTTTCAGGACTTGCGCTAGGCATTGATGCGATGGCGCACAGGGGAAACCTTGACGGCGGCGGTAAAACGATTGCGGTTCTTGGATCGGGCGTGGATGAAATTTATCCTTCGTCAAACAGGCGTCTTGCCGCGCGTGTACTTGACGGCGGCGGCGCGCTTTTAAGCGAATATCCGCCGGGAACGCCTCCGTCAAAGTGGCGTTTTCCTGAACGAAACCGGATAATTTCAGGACTTTGTCCGGCTGTGCTGGTTGTCTCCGCGCCGGCAAAATCAGGCGCGCTCATTACGGCGAACTTTGCGCTTGAGCAGGATCGTGATTTATGGGTTGCCGCCGGCACGGATGTATTTGGAGACGGCTGCCGGCGGCTTGCCGAAGACGGAGCGTTAAAAATTTATGACGCGAAAGACGTGTTTAGAGAATGGAATATTGAAACGGCCGTTTCTTCCGCTGCGCCCGTATCTTTGGCGGACGCGCTTGCACAGGAGCTGGGCATTGTTTAAGCCGTTTTAATAATACCGCACGTGTTTGCGTTTCTAAAAATAAACATGGGGATAAAATGACAAAAGTTGCAAAAAAAGAAGATAAAAAAAGCGCTAAAAAAAAACCTGAAAAAAAAAAGGTGCTTGTTATTGTAGAATCGCCCGCTAAGGCAAAAACAATAGAAAAGTACTTAGGTACATTGTATACGGTAAAAGCATCGATGGGACATCTTATCGATTTGCCCAAATCCCGCATGGCGATTGATGTTGACAATAACTTTGAACCTGAATACATAACGGTACGCGGGCGGGCAAAACTCCTTAAAGAGCTGCAAAAAGACGCGGGAAAATCAGCCTCTGTTTTGCTTGCATCTGATAACGACCGCGAAGGCGAAGCGATAGCATGGCATCTTCAAAAGTCATTTCTTCAAAAGAACAGCGGCATACCTGTTTCCCGCATCAGTTTTAACGAGATTACGCCGCAGGCAATTAAAGACGCCGTAGCGCATCCAACAGAGATAAACAGCGCAAAAGTGAACGCGCAAAAAGCGCGCCGTGTAATTGACAGACTTGTTGGCTACAATTTATCGCCGCTTTTATGGAAAAAAGTAAAAAACGGCCTTTCCGCAGGCCGCGTACAATCAGTCGCGCTTCGGCTTATCTGCGAGCGGGAAAAAGAAGTCGAAGGCTTTATCCCAGAAGAGTACTGGAGTCTTGCCGCTGAATTAAAAAAAGGACGTTCAGCGTTCAGCGCGCAGCTTGCGCTCTGGAAGGGAAACAAACCCGACTTAAAAAAAGAGGCGGACGCCGCCGGCATTATCGAAGAAATCAAAAATTCCAGCTTTACCGTTTCCGAAGTACGTGAGACCGAAAAAACCATGCGTCCCAAACCGCCGTTCACAACATCAAGCCTTCAACAAACTGCGGCGAACAGGCTTGGCTGGACAAGCAAAAAAACGATGCAAATTGCCCAGCAGCTTTATGAAGGCGTAAATATCGGGAAATCCCGCGTAGGTCTTATAACTTATATGCGTACAGACAGCGTTCGTATTGCTGAAACAGCCCTTGCTGAGGCGCGCTCGTTTATCAGCAAAAATTATCCGGCGGAATTACCGGAAAAACCGGTTTATTTTTCCATAGGGAAATCGTCTCAAGACGCGCATGAGGCGATACGGCCTACCTATCCTTCATACACTCCTGACTATGTAAAAAAATACCTTGCCCGCGATCAGGAAAAACTTTATTCGATTATCTGGGAACGGTTTATATCCAGCCAGATGAAAAACGCCCGCGCAAAAACCCTTTCAGCGGATATTACCGCCGGAAACGCGGTCTTTCGTGTTTCAGGAACAAATATAGTTGAAAAGGGATTTTACAAGGCGCTGTCTTTGCTCGCGTCAAAAGAAGACAAGGATACGCCGTTTCCGCCTGTTAAAAAAGACGATGCGCTTGCGCTTTCCGGCTTCAAAAAAGAACAACACTGGACGCTTGGCCCGCCGCGTTACTCTGACGCTTCAATCGTTAAAACCTTGGAAGAAAAAGGCATCGGACGTCCCTCAACATACGCTCCTACAATATCTTTGCTGCTTGAACGTTTCTATGTTCAGCGCGCCAACAAACAACTTATACCAACAACGCTGGGCAAACTAATCTGCGATATGCTTGTTGAGAATTTTTCCGATGTAATTGACACGGATTTTACCGCTTCTATGGAAACGCTGCTGGATGAAGTCGAAGAGAAAAGCCTTAACTGGCCGGATATGATCCGTGATTTTTACGCGCCGTTTAAGAAAAAAGTAGATACTGTGGCGCAGACGCTTGAGTCGCAAAAAGGGCTTTTTGACGAACCTACAGGAGAACTTTGTGAAAAATGCGGAAAGCCTATGGTAAAAAAGCTGGGCAAATACGGCCATTTCTTTGCCTGTTCAGGGTTTCCTGAGTGCAAAAATTCAAAATCAATACCGCTCGCAAAATGTCCAAAATGCGGCGGCGATGTTGTAGAGCGCAAACCCAAAGGACGCGGGAAAAAGTTTTATGGCTGCGTAAATTATCCTGAATGTGATTTTTTAACTCATTTTAAGCCGTTGAACCAAAATTGTCCAAAATGCGGATGGTTTCTTATTGAAAAATATGATAAGCGTTCAGGCCGCCGTAAAGCCTGCATTAACGCCGCGTGCGATTATCTGCATTCGGCTGAAACATGATTTTTATTTTGCCGTTTCGCGCCGTAAAGAGAACACAAATCAGCAGATTCCGCGCGGCGGATTTGTCCGGCATTCGTAACGCACTCTTGAACTTTTATGGGATATTTCCGATAATTTAACCAATAGAATGTGTTATCGTAATTTTAATTTTTAAGTATAAAATAAAGGAAAAATAATTATGAATCTTAAAACAAGATTGAGCTTGATCGTCTCTGTAATTATAGTCATTGTGGTTACTGGATTATCAGTTATACTGCTCAATTCAGCAAGCAAGTCGCTTGTCAGTTCAGAAAAAGATGGTATGCTTAATCTGGCTGGTATTGAAGCAAAAAATATCCAAGTAAATTTTGAAATTTATTTGGACGCAATAAACACGCTTAGCTTGATTATGAACAGCTTTGAGGATGTTGAGATGGCCGTCCGGCGTACGCGATTTGACGCGAATATGGAAGCCGTTATCAAGAGTCTCCCTGAGCTTACGGCCATCTATACCGTATGGAAACCCCGTGTTATCGACAACGACCCTGAAATTTACGATACATGGTATTCCCGCAGGCATTCTATGACGCCTGAGAAGTTTCATTTTAGGGAAGTCGAAAATATTTCCACAATGACAGCGAAGATGGTTAATTACCCGACCGTTTCTGACCCTTACGACAACATTTTTAATGGTAAAGACGTTAAGATTGTCCGTATAGAGACGCCAATCATTCTTGAAAGAACCAACGAAGTAGTTGGAATTGTCGGCGTAGCGTATAATCTTGAGTTCGCTCAGAAAATTATTGAAAGACTCAAACCCTACGGAAACGGACGCGCAATACTCTACTCAAACACAGGAACAATTGCCGCCCATTACAATCCGGCCAGAGTCGGCGGCAATATAAAAGATCCGGAAACGCTTAAAATACAAGGCCAGGTTGCCATCAACAGTACGCTTCATTCGCTGGAAACGGGCGAACCCGCTCATACTGAAAGCGCCGACAGAATATTAGCAAGCTATCCTTTTTATATCGGCGAGGCAAAAGCTCCGTGGACAATTCTTCTTTCGGTTGAAAAAAATGTGGTGCTTGAATCGGTTAACGTGATGGTTCACTTCACGCTTATTGTTGCCATTATCTCCATTATCATCTCAGCGGTAGTAATATTCTTTGTAGCGCGGAGCATATCAAACCGTATCGTAGTTGTAGGCGAGGCAATGAAAGATATAGCCCAAGGCGAAGGCGATCTTACAAAACGCCTTAAAATACATTCCAAAGACGAAATCGGCACAATGGGTACTTACTTTAATCAAACAATGGATAAAATCCAAAAACTGGTTGTCGCCATTAAGGGAAAAACCGTTGAACTTTCAAATATTGGCAACGAACTTGCCGCCAATATGACGGAAACCGCCGCCGCTATCAATCAAATTACTTCAAATATTCAAAGTATCAAAGATTCCGTTGTAAATCAAACAAACAGCGTAAATCAAACAAATTCTTCAATGGAAAATATTACGGTGAATGTTGAAAAACTTGGGGAACTTGTTGATAGGCAGACATCCAGCGTGTCGCAGTCGTCATCGGCTGTTGAGCAGATGCTTGCCAATATTCAGTCGGTTACGCAAACGCTTGTTAAAAACGTTGAGAACGTACGGATACTTACCGATGCGTCAGAAGTTGGACGAAGCGGCCTTCAGGACGTCTCAACGGATATACAGCAGATTGCCCGCGAATCAGAAGGGCTTCTTGAAATAAACGCAGTAATGGAAAACATCGCCAGCCAGACAAATCTTTTGTCAATGAACGCTGCGATTGAGGCCGCTCACGCCGGTGAAGCGGGCAAGGGTTTTGCCGTTGTCGCTGATGAAATCCGCAAATTAGCCGAATCATCAGGCGAACAGTCCAAAACAATTTCGTCAGTACTCAAGAAAATTAAAGACTCAATTGACAAGATTACACGCTCTACCGATGCGGTACTCAACAAATTTGAAGCGATTGATACCGGCGTAAAAACCGTATCTGACCAAGAAGAGAATATCCGCAACGCGATGGAAGAACAGAGCGCGGGCAGTCAGCAGATTCTTGAAGCGATAAGCCAGCTCAACGAACTTACCGGCATGGTTAAAACAAGCTCCGAAGAAATGCGGCAGGGCAGCGCGGAGATCAATCACGAAAGCAAAAATCTGGGACAGATTACTGAAGAGGTGTCCGGCGGCATGAATGAAATGGCTACCGGCGCTGACCAGATTAACATAGCGGTAACTCGCGTGAATGAGATCAGCGGCAACAACAAAGATAATATTGACGCTCTTGTTACCGAAGTTTCAAAATTCAAGGTTGAGTAAGCGCCGGATGACAGCGTGAAACAATTTACATTTACTCTTGAAAAAATAATGCGCCTGCGCGCATGGAGCGAGGAAGAGGCGCGTATTGAACTAGGACGGGTCATGAGTGAAAAAAACGCCGTTGAATACGCTCTAAAAAACGCTGCTGGCAAACGCGCCGCCGCTATGAAAAACAGATTTTCACTGAGCGGCGGCGTTGACACTATGTATGCTTATGAGGCCTATATTGCGCGTCTTGACGCTGAAAAAGAAAATTTGCTTTCCAACGCCGCCGCGATTGAGTTAAAAGTTGAAGCGGCGCGGGAAACATGGACTACGGCAAACGCAGAACTCAAAGCCATACAAAATCTTAGGGAACGGCGTTTCAAAGATTACCGGAAAAACGTTTTTACCGAAGAAGAAAAAGAAATTAACGACATACGCCGCCGCGCTTAGGTAATGCTTAGGTAAATCACCATGATGTACCTAAGACAACGGTTAATTCATGCGCGGGACGGCGTATTTGGACGCGGTATTGATTTTTTTCCGGCAATTTAACCGATATTCCGCCTGACATCCAGCAAAAATTCGTCTATAAGATATTCGGTATCACGCGGGCCAGGGCAGCCCTCAGGATGGAATTGCACGGCTGAAAAAGGCGCCGTTGTTGAACGTATCCCTTCAATCGTGCCGTCATTCGCATTGACAAACCACGGCTCCCAACCCTGCGGTAAACTTTCTTCACGCACGGCATAACCATGATTCTGGCTGGTAATAGCGCATCTGCCCGTTTTAACTTCGATGCACGGCTGATTTTGGGCGCGGTGTCCATAAGGCAGCTTATACGTATCGGCGCCGGCGGCAAGAGCCATAATTTGATTGCCAAGACATATTCCAAACAGGGGTTTTTCCGCCGTAAACGCCCTGCGTACCAACGCAATTGTTTTACCGCAGGTCTTGGGATCGCCCGGCCCGTTGGAAAGAAATACGCCGTCAAATTCAACGCTCGTTATATCATAGTCCCACGGAACACGCAGAACTTCTATTCCCCGCGCTAAAAGACAGCGGATAATATTTGCCTTTGCGCCGCAGTCAACAAGAACTATCTTCAAAGGGCGTACATCTGAATTATTTGGTTTGTACAGGATAACGCCGGAACAGGATACTTCCGCAACAGGATGCGCCGGTTCCGCTTTTACGGCGGCATTTTCTTTACCTTCCATAATAATTTTACCGCGCATAACGCCGTGTTCCCGTAATTTTTGAGTCAGCGCGCGTGTATCAATGCCGTACAATCCAGGTACGCCGTTCTTTTCAAGCCACTGTGAAAGCGTTGCTCTGGAAGAAAAATGGCTCGGCGTCTCACAAATTTCCTGTACAATAAAGCCGGAGACTTGAACGGACAGCGATTCAAAATCACGCGGAATTCCGTGCTCGTCAACATAAGGTTCAAGCGTTTTGGGCATTAACGGTACGCCGTAATTACCATTGAGAGGGTATGTATTTACAAGAATTTGACCGCAATAACTTGGATCAGTAAGCGTTTGCGGATAGCCTGTCATGCCCGTTGTAAATACAACTTCGCCCGAACACGGCTTTATCCTGCCGAACGCATAACCTTGATATTCCGTTCCGTCCTCCAGAACAAGACGTCCGGTTATTTGTTTTTTTATCACCTCTATATCTTAATAAAATATTATCTTATCCGCAATCCTTTCATCAGAACAAATTATTCCGCTCTATGCTGATCATTTTGCATTACAGCCGTATTTTTAATCTTTGCTTTTCTCAGAGCGCTATTTACCGCATCTAAAAAAGCCTCGCTTGAAATCGTCGCTCCGCTTACGCCGTCTATATCCGTTGAGTCTTCATCAAGTATCCGTTCACAAAGCTGCCGCATTGCCTCAAATCCAATAAGATCATCTTCATGTTCGTCAACAATATCTATATTCACTATAGATACCGCGTCAGTTTCAACAGCAACAACAATTTTTCCGTAATAACCGTCCGCTTCTCCTCCGTAAACGCCGGGCGTAAATCTTGCCGGAAAATTAAGCGTCATACAGCCGGAAACAAATAACACAGTAAAATATATAATACGCCTGTTTATCAATTCCTGCACGGTAATCCAGCCTGTCAATATCTGAAATAAAAATTCAATCTCTTTTTTCATACAAATCTCTATACTATTTCAATATGCTCATATATACCGCGCTTTATGCCAAACATATATTTACGGAAATTTATTCTGCCAATTTCAGGCTGATTTTCTTTGGCCATACACATCATAATTTTAATGAATTTACACCTTGTCGTGAAAAGATTGTTCCTGTATTATATTATTATGTACGATACGTTTATTGGACTGGAAGTTCATGTTCACCTGTTGACTAAAACAAAGGTTTTTTGCGGCTGCCGTGCGGCGTTCGGTGATGAACCGAACACGAATATTTGTCCGGTATGTATGGGATACCCCGGCGTACTACCCGCGCTGAATATCGATGCAATGCGTATGGCTTGTACTGTCGCGCGCGCTCTGCATTGCCGTATTCCAGAACAAACGTGGTTTGATCGTAAACAGTATTTCTACCCTGATATGCCTAAAAACTATCAAATTTCTCAATTCACGTCGCCGCTTGGTCAAGAAGGCTGGCTTGAAATAGAAAATAAAACCATCAGTAAAAAGATACGCATCCGTGAATGTCATCTTGAAGAAGATGCCGGAAAGATGATTCATACAGGAACAGTCTCTCTGATTGATTATAACCGCGCGGGCATCGCGCTCCTTGAAATCGTAACTGAGCCTGATATAAACTGCGGCGAAGAAGCGGAGATTTTTATCCAGCAGCTTCGTCGTACCGTACGCTATCTTGGCGTCTCTGATGGTAATATGGAAGAAGGCAGCCTTCGTGCGGATGCAAATATCTCGATTAATGTGCAGGGCAAAGGACTTGGCAATAAAGTCGAAATAAAAAATCTTAATTCATCACGGTTTGTCCGGCTGGGGCTCGATTATGAACGTACGCGGCAGGCAGAAATTCTTGATTCTGGAGGAATTATCACGCAAGAAACACGGCTCTGGAATGAAAACCGCGACCGTACCGAAATAATGCGTACAAAAGAAAATGCCAACGATTACCGTTATTTTCCCGAACCTGATTTACCGCTGTTTTCTGCAGACGATGCGTTCTTGAAGTCTGTGGAAACGGCGCTTGTCGAATTGCCGTCAAACCGTATCAAGAGATTCAAGGCCGAGTATCAGCTTAACGGCGAACAAGCCGCCGCGCTTTGCGAGGAACGGCCGTTTGCCGATTATTTTGAGGCTGTAGTATGCGCGGCGTTGACCGGAAATGCCATGACAAAAAACGAAACCGCACAAAAAGCCGCAAACTGGCTGCTTTCAGACATCAAGCATCTGCTTGCCTGTAGAAATACCGGCGTTGAAAATATCGCGGCGCTTAAACTTAAACCACAGCGGCTGGCAACAATAATTACGCTGGTCGCTCAGGGACTGGTATCAATCAAGAATGCCAAACAGACGCTGGCAGCCGTTATTGCTGAAGACAAAAATCCTGAAGATGTTATAAAAGAACACGGCTGGGAGCAGATTTCAGACAGCAAAATTATTGGCGCGGCGCTGGATAAAGTTTATGCCGGTGAAGAAAAAACATTCTGTGAAGTTAAAGAAGCCCTTGCAAACGGCAACAGCAAGCGCGCCGCGACCCTTTGCGCCTATCTTACCGGAAAAATCCTTGCCGCAACACAGGGGCGGGCAAATCCAGAAATAGCAGGCAAACTGTTAAACGAAAAGATTGCCGGCATTAACGGCAGCCATGCCGTGTAAGCCGGATTAACGAATTAACAGCGGCCAATAAATTTTATGTTCATAACGCATTTAACCTCTTCTAACATAAAGCGGTATTGTAGCTAATTCATGATTGTCAATAAACAATGTAAAATTGATTACGCTTGCGTTAGAAAGATGAAGATTTGCTATGTTAAATACAAGATGAGAAACCGCTGTCGCGTTGCCTACTCCGCGCACCTCAATCTTGCCGGAAATCGGCTCAATGCATCTTTCGCCGTCTATATCGCGTGTTTCAATCCGAAAGTCATGTCCACAAAATTCACCGATATTAAAACGAACCCTTATTACCATAGATAATTGCGGATGCACACAGGGAAACTGCCGCGTTAAAATCGTATCGAATGTACCTACTATCGTAAGTTTACCATTATTTTCTTGGGCAAAGTCACAAAAAGTAAAAATTTCAGTGTGCATAAATTCTCCGGCGATTATGCTGCGCCCTTATACACAGAATTGGAAACAAGAGATTTAAATTCTTTCTCATCAATGGTTTCTTTTTCAAGTAATATTCCCGCGATTTTATCAAGCAGTTCGCGGTTTTTTTCAAGAACATCTTTTACTTTGTTATACTGCCGGTCTACAATACGGGCGATTTCTTCATCAATATATTGCTGCGTTGACTCAGAATACTCACGATGAAATGACGGTTCCTGCGTGTTATCAAGCATTCCCGCGCCGCGCTTTGTAAGCGCAACATTTCTGAAACGCGCGCTCATTCCGTAATCGGTGATCATCTTGCGCGCAATATCCGTCGCTTTGGTAAGATCGTTCGCCGCGCCGGTTGATATTTTTCCAAAAATAATCTCTTCAGCGGCGCGTCCGCCTAAAAGCGTGTCAATCTTTCCTGAAAGCTCGTCTTCCGTCATCATATAACGGTCTTCAACGGGCATTTGGAGCGTATATCCTAACGCTCCAAAACCGCGCGGAATTATTGAAATCTTTTGTACAGGATCGGCGTTTGGCGTAAACGCCGCGGTAAGCGCATGTCCGGTTTCGTGGTATGCAACAATGCGCCGTTCCTCCGGTTTTATTACGCGATTTTTCTTCTGCAATCCGGCAACGCTTTTTTCTATCGCCTCGCTGAAATCGCATTGTTCTACAAGCGTTCTTCCTGCGCGAACCGCAAGAAGCGCCGCCTCATTAACTATATTCGCAAGATCCGCTCCAACAAACCCTGACGTACCGCGCGCTACAACGGCAATATCGACATTTGGAGAAAGCCGGACGCCTTTTGTATGAATTTTAAGAATAGCCTCGCGTCCGGGCAAATCCGGCTTGTCAACAAGCACCTGCCTGTCAAAGCGTCCAGGACGAAGCAGCGCAGGATCAAGTACATCAGGACGGTTTGTCGCCGCCAAAATGATAAGTCCGCTTGTCGCGTCAAATCCATCCATCTCGACTAAAAGCTGATTCAACGTCTGCTCACGCTCATCGTTGCCGCCGCCAATATTGTTGATGCGGCTCTTGCCTATGGCGTCAAGTTCATCAATGAAAATAATACACGGCGCTTTGTTCCGCGCCTGCTTAAAAAGATCACGAACACGAGCCGCGCCAACGCCAACAAACATTTCAACAAAGTCCGCGCCGCTCATACGAAAAAATGAAACGCCCGCTTCGCCGGCTACGGCACGGGCAAGCAGCGTTTTTCCTGTACCAGGCGGCCCGACAAGAAGAATCCCCTTGGGAATTTTACCGCCTATATCAGTGTATTTTTTGGGCATTCTAAGAAAATCAACAACCTCAACAAGCTCATCCTTCGCTTCATCAACGCCGGCTACATCGGCAAAACGGGTTTTTATATCCCCTTCAGCAACAATAACCGCTTTGTTCTGGCCTATAGATAACACATTGCCGCCTATATTGCCCATACGCTTCAGCACAATACGCCATATAAAAATGAAAAACGCTATCGGCAGTACCCAGCTTAGAATAAAATTAAACAACGCGCTGCCTTCTCGCGATACGGCAAAATAATCAACTTTTTTTTCATCCATTAATTGAAGAAGCGCCGGATCGTTAAATATAGGAACGGTACGGTAAACCATATCTGAATTGTTCTGCGGCGCCGCAAGCTCCCATAGTTTAGGCGCGAAATTTTTTGAAGCGGCCGTATTTTTTTTCTCGACATATCCTGTAAAATATGATTCGCTAAGTTCTACTTTTTTTATTTCGCCAGATGCTATTTTGTTCTTAAACTCAGAATAATCTATCAGATTATTTACTTTGTTCATAAAAGCATAGTTAAAAACAGCCATACCTAGAATTAGTATGATGACATAGGTGATAGAAAATTTCCATCCACTCCATTTTTTGGGATCGGGCAGTTTTGGACCGTTAGGCCCGCCGAAATTAAAACCCGGTTCATTTCCTGCGCCCTTATCTCCGCTCTCCATTGAGCTTACTCCTTAAGTTACGTACGCAACTAATAATTTTGTAATAATCAGCTTTTTCCAAAGGAATTTCAAGAGCGCGTTATTCGCATTTCTATCCGGCAAAAAACACTAATCTGAAAAATGCCCGCGCCGCTATGGATTTATCCGCATCTCTTACTTCCACAGCTTTTTAAGCCTTTGAGATACTAATACGGAAACTCCTAAAAAAACAAGCCCTGCCATAACAAATACATGCCAAATATTTGCAGGCTCTTCACGCATTACCCATGTAGAATTACCGGTCTGTGAAAAAATATTTTCAACAAGGCTCTTTACAGCGTTATTACTATTCCCGTCAATATATATTCCACCGCACCGTTCAACTGCGTTCCGCATTATGTCGTCATGCAGGAAAGTACGTACAAAGCTGCCGCCGCGTTCATTTTCCGGCACCATTACGCCGGCAATAGAGCCTGTTCCCACAGCATAAACGGTTATGTTATTCAGCTTTGCGCGTTCTACTGCTGGAGTAAAAGAACCGGAAAGACTTTCTCCATCAGAAAACACCAGTATCAACCGGCTTGACGGCGAATTATCAAGAAACGCGCCCGCTGAACAATCGACAAGCGTTTCAAGATTGGTTCCCTTGGAAGTCATCGTATTTATAGAAATAGAATCAAGAATTGTTTTGAGCGTTTCAGTATCAGAGGTAAGAGGAACAGCAAGAATTCCCTGCCCTTTACCCAGAGCGATTGCAAATCTTGTGTAAGTCATACCGCCGCTTCGGGTAAGCGCCGCCATAAGTTTTTCATTTTCGCTTACTTCTATCAATTCCTTTGCCAAATAGACCGCCCGTTCAAGACGGCTTGCCGCGCTGCCGCCTTGTCCATTTTTATCAAGCGGAGCGCTGTCTCGTACCGTCATGCTTCTTGAAATATCGATTGCAAGCGTTATATCATACCCTCGCCTAAATTCCCGTATGAACCGCCGTCCCATTTGCGGCCCGGCAAGAGCAGCTATCATTGATGCAATAAAAAGCAAGAAAAACACCGACGCATATACATACTTCATCGTAATTATAAAGCTGCCGGAATTGCGCCGGATGCCGGATTTTTTAGAGTTCCATTCAAAATTACTATTTTTTGTTCCTGATAAAAATATCAAGACAACTGGAAACCGCCGTCTATAATGCAAAAACAAAAAAAGCGAAATGGGAATTAAAGCTAAAAGATAAAAAAACGCCGCCGGATTAGTGAATACAAGAGAGTACATCCGGTTAATTTCTTCAAATGAGTTATTCACAAAAATGCTCCCAGCGCCAGTTTTTTTATGAGCATTCCCGTTGTTACAAGAAGCGTTCCGGCAATTATAAACGTATTATGGATAGGACTTCTTTTTTCGCGTATACCGGAACGGCTTATAGTCATTTCAGCTTCGCTGACGCGCGAAAATGCTTCAACAAGCGCGTCTTCCGATGGAGCCGGTATAAAAACGCCGCCGCCGCACGCGGCAATCCGCGCAAGTACATCAGCATTAAAGCGTGATTCAAAACTTCCGGTTTTTCTGACATTCGTAACCGGATCAACATAATCAATAGGAATATCTCCTGTAGTGCCTACCGCAATGACATAAAGCGAAAGCGCGCTTTCAGCAACAACTTTTGCCGCCGTTTCAGGATGAATCGCTCCGGCGTTATTTTCACCATCGGTAATCAAAACAATCGCTTTACGCGGCGCGCTTGAACCAGCCAGATGAACCGCCGCCACAGATATGCCCATCCCTAGCGCGGTACCGTCTCCCATTTCACCGATTCGCAGGCCGTCCAATTTTTTTATCAACACGGTTCTGTCTGTTGTCGGCGGAATCATCAGAGCGGCATCGTTTCCTACAGCGACAAGACCAATCGCATCCGCAGGACGGTTAGCGGAAAATTTTTGAATGAGTTCAACCGCTGCGTCAAACCGCCGCTTGCCCGCGATATCCATTCCAGCCATACTGGGACTGCAATCTAAAACAAAAAGTATATCCGCGCCGCGATCAAACCAGACTATTGTTGGAGAAACAACAATGGGGCCGGATACGGCCAGTAAAAGAACCAAAACTCCCGAAATAGAGACGGTCTTGCAAAGTTTTTCCACAAAACAGGCGCTTAACGGCGGCCTGAAACTATCTCCACCCGGCGGCCCAAGCGAAACAAACAAACTGAACGCGCCCCTGAAAAAACGCCGGAGCGCCGCAAGAATAAACGGCGTCAGCGCGGCGATAAGCACAAAGAAAGGTCTTTCAAAAGCAATATTTGGCATAATTCAGATTTTATTATATCAGGTACGAAGCCTGCTCGCACAGCCTCTTCCGCGAAAGCCCGAACACCCCGCTTGACAGATTTTAACCGGCGCGCTATGATACCGCTATAGTTTTAAGCGGGCCTGCTTGAGCGGGCTTCAAACATAACGATATTAGGCTCCGGGAAGCGGGCCTGAGAAAAACCGCGTATCAACTGCACAGTATACGGTCTTTCCAAACTGCAAAACGCAGAAGGAGAACAGTATGATTGTGTCCAGACAATCACAAGAACAGAAAAAAGACGGCGTGTACGTCTGCCGGACGCGCTCTACGCTGAAAACGCTCAGCTTTGAACGTGAACCGTCAAGTTTTGAACTTGAACGGTCAAGATTTGAACGTGAACCGTCAAGTTCGGAACGTGAACCGTCAAGCCCGGAGCTTGAACCGTCAAGCCCGGAACGTGAACGGTCAAGTTCGGAACGTGAATCGTCAAGTTCGGAACGTGAACCGTCAAGCTCTGAACTGAGGGTTTTTAGTGGACAGTGGACAGTGAGCAGTGGACAGCAAAACTAACTGACAACTGACAACTGACAACTGATAACTGACAACTAAATTTATTTTGTAAGGAGATTATATGAATGTTTTAGTAAAAAAGTATGAAGAAAGCGCGTTGACGCGCTCCGGCGACTGCGGGGGGGGGGGGCGAAGATTTTTAGCCTTTCCCGCGGCAATGCGGCGCGCGGCGCTGACGGCGCTGGCGGCGGTCTGTATCGTTACCGGCTGCGAGCAGGTTACTAGCAGTGAGCCGCCGTCCAGCAACGAGGCCGAGGAGACCGGCCCGCTGACTGAAGGCTTTGACTTTAATACAACGCCGTCCAACTCGTCCAACACGGTCTTTGATATGGATAACTCGACATGGGCGGATGAAGGCGAGCCGCCGATTAAGAACGA
>JAITHJ010000063.1 GCA_031280035.1 Spirochaetaceae bacterium
CGTCTTGCAGTACAAAGCGGAAGGCCGGACGATTATCTTCATCAGTCATAAGGAAGATATTGTGCGCGAACTTGCCGATGACATCATCGCGCTGTAACGGCGGAGCGGACGGCGCGGCCAGTTGTCAGGGTTTTTGGGATTGGGGGTCAGGTGTCGGGTGTCGGGGGACGGGGAGTTTGGGGCGAAAGTCTGGGGTAGGCGGCGACATCGCTTGACGGCGACAGAGCCGCGCCCATTGCGGCGGCCACGCCGTGCGGCGAGGGGGAAACAGCGTGCGGCGCGCGTCTGAAAAGCGGCGGGCGGGCGGCATCGGCGTGCGTCAATTAAGGCCACGCCAAAGCGTGCGTCATCACAAGCCACGACCGCCCGCTGACCGCACGCCGCTTTTCGGACACGCGCTGTGCGGACGGCCTTCGGCGCGGTGGGCGGTTTTGCAAAATCATTGGGCGATCTTCTCACGAGATGCGGGAGATTTTTTCAAATCTCTGGGCGGCGTGGCCGGTTGTCAGTTGCCGGTTGTCAGTTGTCAGGGGAGAATGGGCGGATGGCTGGGCGCGGCCTTCGGCTCGCGCGGCGGCGCGGGAAGAGGGCTGGGCGCGCGTCCCAAAAGCGGCGGGCGGGCGGCATCGGCGTGCGGCCAATACAGCCCCGCCCAAGCGTGCGTCATCACAAGCCACGTCCGCCCGCTGACCACACGCCGCTTTTCGGACACGCGCTGTGCGGACGGCCTTCGGCTCGTTGGGCGGCGCGGCAAAATCACTGGGCGGTTTTGCAAAATCACTGGGAGATTTTCTCACGAGATGCGGGAGATTTTTTCACGAGATGCGCATCTCCCGATCACGAGATGCGGGAGATTTTTTCAAATCTCTGGGCGAAGTTTTCAGCAGATACGCACGGCGCGAAAGCCGCGCCCACTGTGGTATCTGCTGCGCGGCGGGGACTTGAAACGCGCCTGTTTTTCGCCGATACTATGACCATGTTACATGATGTTGAGAGCCGAATTTTGTCCGCCCCCCCTCCGCGCACATTTCATGCCGAAACGGCGTGAGCGGCGGCTCAGAACGTATTGTTTTTCTAACTCATTTTATTTTATGGAGGATTGATTATGAATAATCATCAGAAATCCGCGTATGCGGATAGAACGGCGCGATACGGCGCGGCGGCGGCGGCGTTCGCGCTGATTGGCGCGACTATAGTTTGGATGGCGGCGGCCTGCACGATTGCAGGCGAATCGGACGATGACGGACAACGCGGCGGCAAAAGCGGCGGCGTGTACTACTCAATCACCTTCGATCCAAACGGCGGAAACTTTACAAAAGACGGTGGAGCGGAAGCCGCCGAATTCAGAATCGGACAGAGCGGCCCGCCGCCGGAAGCGGCGCGGGAGGGCTGGTCTCTTATCGCATGGAATACCGAGCCGGATAATTCTGGAACGGATTTCGTACAAAGCATACCCCTTTCCGGCGGTATGACGTTTTATGCAATATGGAATCCCGAAAACGCCTCTATTGAGACAGCCAATCCTGAGGAGCCGTGGAACGGCGGCTTTCAGGAAGTAACAATCAACGAAACGGGAACGTACTGCATAGAACTCTGGGGCGCGCAGGGCGGTCCGGGAATAAATACCGGAGCTACAGAAGTAGCCGGCGGTAAAGGCGGCTATACCAAAGGAAACATCGAACTTGAAGCCGGCACAAAGCTCTATTTCTATATAGGCGGCGCACGCGTTCCCGGTAAACCTAATTCGGCTTCCGGCTCGTATAACGGCGGCGGCTCAGGTATCAATGATCCTGCCTCGAATGTCGGCGCGGGCGGCGGGGCCACTGATGTGCGTATGGTACGCGCATCCACTGATGAACCGAGCGATCACCCTGCAAGCCTTGCCTCGCGGATTATGGTCGCCGCAGGCGGCGGCGGCGCGTCCAGTAATGCGGTCGCGCTCGGCGGCAGTACCGACGGCAAAGCATGGGCCGGCGGCGAGGCCGGCGGCGAGACCGGCGAAAAAGGGAAAGGTAATTCAAAACCGAACGGCGGAAATCAAACTGCCGGAGGAACCGCTACCGGAACAGGGACTTATGGCGGCGGAAACGGCGCTTTTGGAAAAGGCGGCTCGGTTAATTACAACACAAGCACGCATCAAGATTGGCGGTTCGAGACGGCCGGCGGTGGCGGCGCGGGCTGGTTCGGCGGGGGAAGCGGCACCCATGACGGGGATAACAGCTCCGGCGCGGGCGGCTCGTCGTATATTTCCGGACACAACGGATGTACCGGCACGAGCAACCCTAACGGATTTACCGCCAAAAGCGGCAGCGGGATTGAAAAATCAAAATCGTACACGGGGCTTTTCTTTACCGGCACGCAAATCATAAACGGCAAAACTTCTATGCCTAAACCGGACGGCCCAGGCAATGAAACCGGACATGAAGGGCCGGGCGCGGCAAAGATAACAAAGCTTCCATAAGAAGCGCCCGCGCGGCCTGAACGCGGCGCGCCTATTCTGTACGGCGCGGGCGGTAACAGGCCGCCGGTGAAATTATTGTGGAATTGTCAATAATAAAATATTCCGGTATAGTTGTCCCATGAGAATAAACCGTAAAACGCCGCTTCTTTTTGCGCTGTTCATCTCGATTTTTAGCTTGATTTTGAACGCGCCGCTTTTTTCCCAATTCCTTCTTGAGGAAGACTCCACTGAATACCGGTTTTACATGGGAGTATCATGCGGATACGCAAATAACACGCTGTATCTAAGCAATCCGCAGCAGGAATCACCCGGACGAAAATGGAAATCAGGCGGCGGCGTTGCGGTCAGCGTTCCACTGCGATACCGCCTTTTAAACTCTGTTGCTATCCAATTAGAACCAACCTATATCCAAAAAAACTATTCATGGAATGAAGCTCGCTCCGGACTTCCCGAAACACACGAAGATACAAGAAACGATTTTATAAATTTTCCGGTTATGTTAAATTTATCTATTTACTTTGGAAGCGGCATCAGAATTTTTGTAAACGGCGGCGGGTATTACGGTTATTGGCTTGCCGGACATGAAAAAGGAATTACGCTGACAATAGACGAAGAACCGTATGATTACAACGAGGATTATAAATTTGATGATATAAGAGACAACCGTTATGAATATGGCCTTTCTTACGGCGGAGGAATTCAATATGATCTGAAATTTATGAGCGTCTATATTGAGCTGCGCGGCAGTCACGGACTATCCGATCTGCAAAAAAATTATTACACAAATTATTTTACCGAAAAAAAAAATGATACGTGGACACTCCAGTTCGCCGCCATCTTCAATACCGCTTTGATTTCTTTTATCAAAGGAGAAGCGCTGTGAAAAAATCAGCAAAGCAGTTTATATACCTCGTTTTTGCGCTCGTCTTGTTTTTTACAGGAGGATGCAGGCCGGTTGTCATGCTGGATAAACCTTATGAAGGCCGCCATTATGCAGGTTCGTATAAACTCTCGGAAATTTTTGATACATTCTGGCAGGCGATGAATAATAATTATGTGTATTGGAATCTTGAAACTGAAAAATATTGGAACAGCGTATACGATAAATATTATTATCAATTTGATGATATGGGCCTGCTGACACCGGAATTGTTTTATGATGAGAATGAGATGCCAATAACCGGAAACGCGCTTACAGCATACACCTATTTCAAGGAAATGCTTGCTCCGCTTCATGATGGAAATCTTTCCGTAGACTTTAAGAAAATGTTTTTTATCACCAAAAATCCAAATGGAGATGATGTTGGAAGTTTTCCCGGTCAGATTTGTCCGCAGGATGAAAGAGTAAGCGGAAGGCCAGGCTCGAATGATTCAAAAATTTTCTTGAGCGACTGGTCGTCTGATGATCCTACAGATCCAAATTGGAATTTTTTTACCGCTGTTTCAACCTACCTAACCAATTCTAGAAGTACAGGATCTGCGCCTGTTTTACGGGCGGCCACCGGAAGAATAACGCATTCGCTCGGTGATGGAAAATTTATATCATATTTTTATTTCAGCAGCTTCGCCATTAAAGACAGCTATTCTTACAGGCCTGAACTAAAATCAGTAGTGGATGTGTTTTCAGACTCACTTAAACAACCAGGATTCTCAGGCTTGATAATCGATGTGCGCGGCAACAGCGGAGGAAATTTTGACGATATTTCACGCATATTAAGTCCGTTTTTAGAAACAGAATTAAAAATAGCTTATACACGCACAAAAAAAACCACTTCTCCGCTGGACTATACATCATGGGCGCCATACCGCATAAAACCGGCTCCGGCGGCAGGACGCGCAAAAAATATTCATGTTCCTATAGTTCTGCTTTGTAACGATTACACAAAATCGTCCGCTGAACTTCTTGCGCTTGCGGTAAAAAGAATGCCAAGAGGAATTGTTATCGGATCAAAAACATGGGGAAGCGTAGGGCCGGTTTTTGACCCGCAAAATACAACATTAGAGACAGGCGGTTCTTTTTACAGCGATGCATTCTGGACAACCGTCATTCAAAGCGGCTATCAAGTAAGAGATATATTCATGAATGATTATACCGGAGAAGGAATTATGCCCGACATAGAAATACCGCTTAACGCATCCGCTTTCCATTCAGAGCAAGCCGACACACAGTTAGAAGCTGCAATAACCTATATAGATCCCGGTATAGATCCCGGAAGGTCTTTTTAAAATCACTATGCCGCGCCTTATAATTGTTTTATTTACAGTGTTCCCAATAACGTTCGCATTCGGAGATGAGGGCGTCTTATACCGCGTAAACGTAGAGGAATTAAAAAGCTATAAAGAAGCGGACATATCAAAAATGCTCGCCGCAAAAGTGGTGAAGCATACGGACGGCGACACAGTACGAGTCGAGTTCGAGAATCCTCCGCCAGAGATAAAAAAAATTGAAAGCTTACGTATGATAGGAGTGGATACGCCGGAAACGGTTCATCCTAAAAAGAAAGTTGAATATTTTGGTAAAGAAGCAAGCGATTTTACAAAACAGCGGTTGTTGGACAAAACGGTTTATATCGCGTTTGACTACAATATTCGTGATAAATATAAAAGACTGCTTGTGTATATATACACCGCGTCTGGTAAATGTCATAACGCGGATCTCATAGCGCGCGGATAT
Source organism: Spirochaetaceae bacterium (assembly GCA_031280035.1). Lineage (GTDB taxonomy): Bacteria > Spirochaetota > Spirochaetia > Treponematales > Breznakiellaceae > JAIRPU01. The sequence goes on from JAITHJ010000063.1 coordinate 5,136, forward strand.
GGACACGCATATACGGCGTTTCCGTTTCAGTTTCTTGATGAGTTCCGGCTGCTTGAAAAAAAAGCAAGAACACGGCGGCTTGGATTATGGCGCTAAAATGAGCCGGAAGACGGTGGAGCAAAGCGGCCTTTATTATTCCGGTTACCGCAGCTTATCAAAAGATATTCTCTAACTGATATTTGCAGAGAAGACAAAACATCCTTGCTATGTTATAATGAACCGGTTTTAAGGGAAAAATACTATGCAAATTATAAACTATACAATTAAAGACAAAATCGGCTTCCATGCGCGCCCTATCGGAGAACTTATCAAAAAAGCAAAAGAGTTTAACAGCGTTATAACGATTTCCAAAAATGGCAATAAAACTGGTCTTGGAAATTTTTTTGCCATTTTAAAGCTTAATATCAAATTTGAGGATGAAATCGAAATTACTGTGGACGGATCTGACGAAGTTGAAGCGGCGGCGGCAATAAAAGCCTTTCTGGAAGAACGTCTTTAAGGATCTTTTTCTGTAAAAAACGGAAACTATCCTTCAAATATGAGATTTCTTAATTATAACAAGTACAAATGCAATAATAAAAAAAAACGGCGGTAGCGCGGAAAAAACCAATGACGCAGCGGAAATTGAATTTATCATGAAAAAGTCACCAGTAAATCCTAAAATTCCCAGTATTGAATAAATTGTTTCGGCATAAAGGCATAATATTCCCAAAACGACAAAAAACCACGGAGACTCTCTTGTTTTCGACCATGCTGCAATGGCAAAAACTGCGGAGATTCCGCCTAATCCAAGCTTTAATGAAATATAAATAAGTTGTTCTGCGCCCATAAATTACAATACTAAACGAAATTTCGTGGTCTTGCAACAATTTGTAATTTTATGTAATACTGATAGATTATTATGGAAAATGAAAAAACACGCCTCGATCATCTTACGCCTAAAGAAATAGTTGAGGAATTAGATAAGTACATTGTCGGTCAAGGAAAAGCAAAACGTTCCGTTGCTGTTGCGTTGCGCAATAGAATACGCCGTTTGAAACTTGAACCCGAAATACGCGAAGATATCGCGCCTAAAAACATCCTCATGATAGGCCCTACAGGCGTTGGTAAGACTGAAATTGCGCGCCGCCTTGCGAAGCTTGCCGGCTCGCCGTTTATAAAAGTAGAAGCTACAAAATATACTGAAGTCGGTTACGTAGGACGCGATGTTGAATCCATGATTCGAGACCTTATGGCGGCAGGTTACGCTATGGTAAAACAGGAAATGCAGGATTCGGTTAAGATTGACGCCCAAAAACGGGCGGAAGAGGTCATACTTGATCTGCTTGTACCCGGCTCAGGCGGCAAAAAAAGAAAATCAAAACAGATTAAGCCCATAGTAAAACCGGTAAGTTCGTTCTCGTTCTCACCTTCGGACGGAAGCGGCCCGGGCATAATGAGTACGGCCATTCAGGTTGGTATTCCAATAATACATAATAAAAAAATCGGAAAATCTCTAAATGAAACCACCGAATCATTCAGACCGGAAGACAAAGATACCGCTGAACAAGAAGCCGAACGGGAAAAATTTCATGCCACGCGTGAAAAATTCCGCGAAATGCTTCGCAATGGAGAACTTGAAGACCGCACTATAGAAATTGACGTAAATCATGAATTTACAATGCCAACGTTTGGTATGATGGGCGGCGGTATGGAAGAACTTGAATCAAGTCTTTCAGGCATAGCGAATCTATTCGGCAATAACAATAAAAAAAAGGTTCTGCCGGTAAAACGCGCCAGAGAGATCATTATCAATCAAGAAAGTGAAAAGCTTATAGACGCCGACCGCGTTACAGAGGAAGCCCGCAGCCGCGTTCAAGAAATGGGAATTGTTTTTATAGATGAAATTGATAAAATAGCCGCCAAAGGCGAATCCGGCGGACATGACGTATCACGCGAAGGCGTTCAGCGGGATATACTTCCCATAGTCGAAGGCGCCGTAATAAACACAAAATACGGACAGGTCGATACAAGCCATATTCTTTTTATCGCCGCAGGCGCATTCAATATCAGTAAACCCTCCGATCTCATTCCTGAGTTACAGGGACGCTTTCCTCTGCGTGTTGAACTTGATTCGCTCCACAAAGAAGATTTCCTGCGCATTCTTACAGAGCCAAAGAACGCGCTTACAAGGCAGTACAAAGATCTTCTTGGTACGGAAAACGTCGAAATAGAATTTACACCGGAAGCGATTGACAAGCTTGCAGGCATTGCGGCGGAAGTCAACCTTAGTCTGGAAAATATCGGCGCGCGCCGGCTGCACACGATTATGGAGACGCTGCTGGAAAACATATCATTTGATGCGCCGGATATTGCTCCGACAAAAGTAGTCATTACGCCTGAATTCGTAAATGAACGCCTTAAAAATATTTCTGAAGATCAGGATTTGGGCAGATACATACTATAACGCGCGGCGCCGGACGTGTTCAGCCGCCCTTTACGCCCACAAATATATCCTTCTAAGATACGCGCAAATCATATAGGTCCCAAGAAAAAGCAGCAACAAGGCAAACGGAATCAATACAAAGACATCGCTATCCAATAATACGGCTCTGCCCAAAAATGCAAAAAAAGAACCTATTCCAATAAAATAATATTCCTTTATGCTCCGCTTAAATGCCCCGCTTAAAAAACTCAAAATGGCAAACGATGCAATAACAAATTCTATCATCCTAAAAGCAATGGGATACCCGTCTATCAGACATAACGCTGTATTCCACGTATACTGGTTGACCGGCATTTTGAACGAAAGAAATAACGTTATTATAATCAATGGAACGATGATATTTTCTTCTTTTTTTACTTGTAATCCCGCTGAATAGAGACTTGCGCAAAACAATGAAAACACGCCAAAATAACGGCAAAAGACAAGTATATGCGCCATTAATCTCATGTACACGACCGGCAAATTAAGCGCCTGTTTTAAGGGCAAGGCCGTACGCATAGACTCAAAAACAAGAGAAAGAACAAAAAACATAAAAAAATGCACTTCAGCGGATTGTGTCTTCTCAAAAAAATAAAACAGCAGAATAAGCGTTACCAGTCCGTAAAATACTGAAGCAAGCACCGAAAAATAAGCTGCGTAAGGCGTGGTTTCCGGAAAATACGCTATTATAAACGCCGGATATGTCCTTTGAACCGCGGCGGCGGCAATACCGGGATACAACGGTAAAATCATCCCTGAAATAAAGGCTATACCAGCCAGAACGGTGGCGGCTATAACAATCCCAAGTTTAAGCAATAGAGTATGTCTTGAAAGAGTCATATTCCTAATAATAGGATGTAAACAGAATAATATCCAGATATCCGGCAAAAATACTTCAAAATTAAACTATGCAGAAAACGGCGTTTTTTGCCGATAGAAAAGCAGGGAGTGAATCACATGCTTAGAAAGATTTGTCGCTGGGTGTTTTTACCGGTTTTTGTATTCTGTGCGTATAATCTCCACGCAGGCGACATAGCGGCTTTTATTGATTTTGGTTTCTCCGAAAACGGCAAGTTCTATGCATTTGCTCAATATGGGGTTGAGGCATCTACATTGATTCCGTGGGCCGAACTTTTTATCGTTGATGTCGCCGCAAATGACTTTGTTAAAGACGGCATCATAAAATATAAGCATAATAAAGAAATTGAAGCCGGACAAGACGGCAGCGGGGCAATTTTTAGTCTTCTATCAAGAAACACGGCTTTAGCGGCGAAATACGGATTTGATTTTTTACGGCAGGGCGTTCCTCTTTTTATCTCGCTTGAGAATGGACAATACAAAGCGGACAGCGCTATAGAGTTCAGAGATTTTGATTATAACATTTCATATAAGGCGGCCTTGAATCCTGAAATACGGTCAAGCGGAAAAAATCTGACGTCCTCTTTTACGATAGATCTTGAACGTTCGGACGGCAGCGCTGTCTCAAACTATAAGATCGGTACGCCGGAAATGCGGCGCGCGCTTATAACGTCGTACACGATAAAAAGAGTGTTTGCTTCGCCTGACAGAAAATCGATGGTTTTCGTACTAGAAATGACCCGCACCGGCAGCGACAACGAAGCGCCTGACATTCGTTACATGGTCGAAACAATCAGATTCTAACTCCGTCCAAACCAGCAATCCCGTTTTGAAACGCAGACGCCAGACTCTTTCGGGGCGGACAGCCGTTTACCGGCTCACGCCTTCTGTCCTGCATCGTGCGGAACGCGCCGTTCAGCGGCAAAGCCATGCGCCGCCAGCCCTTCGGCGCGGGCAAGTACGGAAACCGCCGGCGCAAGCACGGCGGCGGCTTGGGCCGTCAGGTTCTGAAAGGTAAGCGTTTTAAGAAAAGTTCCGACCCAAACCCCGCCGGTCCAGCGGGCGGCGCGCTGCGTAGGCAGCGTATGATTTGTACCGGCGGCATAATCGCCAAAGACCTCCGCGGCATTCCCTCCGATAAAAAGCGCGCCGTAGTTTCTTAATTGCGGAACGAGCGCGTCATTTACCGCCGTCTGGAGCTCCAAATGTTCACTCGCCCGTTCGTTGGCAAAATCCACCGCTTCACTCATATCGGCGGCGAGATAAATTTCCCCGTAATCCGCCCATGATTTCTCCGCAACCGCCGCCGTAGGCAGTGTCTCAAGCTGTTTTTTTATTTCAAAAAGCGTTTTTGCGGCAATATTTTCCGAAGTCGTAACAAGAACCGCCTGTGCGAGCGGATCATGTTCGCATTGCGCAAGCATATCGGCGGCGATTATTTCAGGAGACGCCGTTTCATCGGCAATAACCAGAACTTCGCTTGGCCCCGCGATAAAATCTATGCCGGCCTGTCCGTAACATTGGCGCTTCGCTTCGGCGACGTAGGCGTTCCCCGGCCCGACGATAAGCGCGGCGTTCTTTATTTGTTCCGTGCCGTAGGCAAACGCGGCAACCGCCTGAACGCCGCCTACCGCGTAAATCTCATCCGCTCCTGCAAGAACCATTGCCCCAAGCGTCTTGGGATTGATTGCGGCGGTCCCTTTCATAACGGGGGAACACGCGGCGATGCGCGGCACACCGGCGATTTTTGCCGGAATGATCAGCATCAGAGCCGTTGACAGAAGCGGATACGCGCCGCCGGGCACGTAGCAGCATACTGAGTCCACCGGAACAATTCTTTGCCCAAGCGTAACGCCCGCCATAGGCGAAAAGGAATTTATTTCATGCAGGCTTGAACGCTGGGCGGCGGCAAAAGACTTTATATGGCCGGCCGCCATGGTGATTGCCGCACGTTCTTCGGCGCTCAGGCTCTCCAGCGCGGATTGTGCCTCGGCGCTTTCCACGCGGAACACCGTCCGCTCAGAGTTATCAAACCGCCGCGAGTATTCGAGCACCGCTTCATCGCCCCGCTCACGGACGCCGTCTATAATAGAAGCGACCGCCTCACGGATTTCCTTCGATTGCGCGCTCCGGCGCACCCGCGCGCGCTTAACCAGCTTCATTACGCCGCTCCCCGGCATCAGTTGTCAGTTGCCGGTTATCGGTTATCGGCAGAAGGAAGAAAGCGCGCGCTCCCTTGAACTCCGCCGGTTTCCCGTTTTCCCCCGACAACTGATAACTGACAACCGGCAACTCTTACCCGACCGCTATGTGGTGAATTTCGTCCCAGGGACCCAGCTCGCCGCGTTCATTTTGCCAGCGGGCGGCGCAGGAGAGGAATTTTCCTTCGTCAGCGGGGCCCAGTTCGAGGGTAAAATGCGCGCGGGTCATAAGGCGCGTCTCCTTGAGGGCGTCATAATCGGCGATTTTCTCCGCGCCGACCGTGTAATTCAACAGCGCGCCGTTCATTCCGTAGGGAACGGCATGGCTGCCGGGCGCGGACTCATCCTGAAGGATAAGCTCGATACGGAAACCGCCGGACGCCTTTATGCTGACGATCTGAGCGCGGGTTACCGGCTTACCAATCGGCGTCGCGGTGGTGTCGCGGTTGGGAATATTCATGGCCGTGCGGTCCTCATCGGTAACCGGATCGAACTTAAGGTATTGCTGAACGAACGGCCTGACAAAAGCCTCCGCCGCCTTACGGGCATCGTTCTTCTCTTCGGTGTCCACCGAAGTGTGCGGGCCTGCAATCTTCGCAAACGCCGCAAGCCACGCCGTCTCGTGGGACTTTAACTGCGTAATTTTGTCCACCGGAATGTGCTCCCAAACCTTATCGTTGACCTTTTTGAAGGCGTAACCCGTCAGATTGGTCAGCCACCCCCCAAAATCCGCATCCCTTGTCGGAATATAATCTTTACTATAAGCCATAATGAACTCCTTTTCTCAGTGATAGATGAGTATACCCGTTCACGCGGGTTCTGACTAGACCGCGCCGGTCTGCGGCGGCGGAGATTTCAGAAGGATGAGAGAAGGGTTCGGGTGCCGGGGGTCAGGGTTCGGGGGAGGGAAGAAAGTTGTCAGTTGCCGGATTTCAGTTTTCAGGGGAGAAAGAGGAAGGCGGGCTGCCGGACGGCGCGCGCTCTAACCAGTCTATGATCTATTATAACCAATCCGCGATATTCTATAACCAGTCTATGATCTATTATAACCAATCCGCGATATTCTATAACCAATCTATGACATATTATAACCAATCCGCGATATTCTATAACCAATCTATGACCTATTATAACCAATCCGCGATATTCTATAACCAGTCTATGACCTATTATAACCAATCCGCGATATTCTATAACCAGTCTATGATCTATTATAACCAATCCGCGATATTCTATAACCGGTGAATAGCTCCCCGCCGTCCGGCGGAGGAGATTTCAGATTTCGGATTTTAGTTTTTAGACGGATGAGCCGAAAGCGGGCTGCCAAACGCCGCCGGTTTCCCTCCGATAACTGACAACTGACAACCGGCAACCGCCGGTTTCCCTCCGCCCGTGTGAGGCGCGGCAGGCGTTAATCTAAAAAGCCTGTTCTGGAACGCGCCGTATCAAGAGAGAGTGATTTTTGCGTTGCCCACAAAGCAAGCTGGTCGTCAGCCGGTTTCCCGCAGGAGAAATAAACCGCCGCCGGATTTAGAAGGTACATTCCGCAGACTGACGCGGCCGGAATAATCATCGCCGAACCGGTAAGGGTAAGACCGCATTGTTTTTCGGCGTCAAGCAGACGAAACACAAGCCTTTTATCCTGATGATCGGGCAGGCACGGAAACCCAAACGCCGGCCTTATACCCGCCGGCGCGCCGGAAAAATTTTCGTCAAGCAGACGGCGGTGCGTTTCAGCGCTCCACGCTTCCGCCAAAGCATCGGCAAGAGCCGCAATCAGCGCAGCCGCATATACGTTGCCTTCGGCCTCAAACCGCGTCCGCATATCATCAGCGCCCGCGCCCGCGCCCGCGCTCAGAATAAAAAACCCCAGACAATCAAAACGTCCGTCCGCCTCTTCTTCAGGCAATATAAAATCAGAAAGACAAAGATTTTTACGGCCCGCAGGCTTTCTTTCCTGATTTCTAAGCAGGTAAAGCGTGCCAAGCCGCCCCCCCTGAGTTTGGTAGATGTTAAGAGCCTCGCGCTCAGAGAGCGCAGGGAAAAACGCCGTAACGCCGCGCAGTTCAAGGAAAGAGCGCCGGATACCGTCATCCAAAAGACGGCGCGCATCATCAATAAGACGGCTTTTCTCAACCATACATTCGGAAGAAACAGCAAATTTCCGCGAAAATTCATCCCAATCAATAAAAGATACGACGTTCTCAACCGGATACCCGTTAAGAACCTCATAATTCTTACGAGGCGCCGGCGGACTAAATCCGTTCCAGTCAATCTTGAGCCTGTTCTCACGCGCCTTATCGAGACTAACAGTCGTTCTAAGAGAGGTAATATTCACATGATGAGCGCGCGCAGCCTCATATTCGGCGTTGAGCTTTTCAAGAAAGCTCGTTCTAAGCTGCGGCGATACAAGAGAACGAACAATATTTGACGCGCATCCCGCATCAGCGGCGTAGACTACCGGCGCATGATACACCGGCGCGATTTTAAGCGCGGTATGCGCGCAATTCGCCGCCGCGCCGCCTATAAGAAGAGGGATCTCAAGACCGTGTTCCTCCATACCGCGCGCGACATGAATCATCTGTTCGAGCGACGGTATTATAAGACCGGACAGCCCAATCATACAGGCTTCTTCACGCAGGGCGGTTTCGATAATTGTTTCAGCAGGAACCATCACGCCCAGATCAATGATTTCAAAGCCGCCGCAGCCCAACACCGTTCCTACAATGTTCTTGCCTATATCGTGGACGTCCCCCTTAACGGTTGCAAGCACAATTTTGTCCCGCCGCTGCCGCCGCTGGTTTGCCGCCGCCATGAACGGCTCTAAACAGCGGACAGCGGTTTTCATTACGCGCGCGCTGCGCAGCACCTGAGGCAGAAACATTTTTCCCGCGCCGAACCGGACGCTTACTTCTTTCATGCCGTTCATCAGCGGCCCTTCAATAATTTCAAGCGGCGTAAGAGAATCGCTTTCAGGCTGGAGGCAGGCCGCCGCAGCCTTGCCGCCGCGTATTCCAAGCAGTTCATACACATCGGTTTCCACCAGCGTATCATCGCCGGAAATTATTGCGGCGGCAAGGCGCTCCTGCGCGGTTTTGGGTTCAGACCGCGAATCTTTCTCCGCCGGTTTGTTTACGCCGGTAAACTGAAGAGCAAGCTCCAGCAGGCGTTTTGAGGCGTTTTCTTTTCGATAAAGCAGCAAATCAACTATTGTTTCGCGCAATTCCGGATCAATGCCGTCATAAAGATTAAGAGACGCCGTATTTACCATAGCGATAGAAAGACCTGAATCATGCGCGAGGCGCATAAAAATCGCGTGCATTGCGTTTCTAAGCGGCGCATTTCCGCGAAAACTATATGAAAGATTTGAAACGCCCGCAGAAAGCCGGACTCCCGGACACTCAGCGCGTATTACGGCACAGGCTTCAATAAAATCACGCGCGCAACAATCGTGTTCCTCTACACCCGTAGCAATAGTAAGAACATTCGGATCTATAAAAATCTCTTCCTGTGGAAAACCATTTGTAGTCAACAAGTTATAAACCCGCCGTGCGACAGCTACTTTTTTTTCAAAGACTACCGCCTGTCCTTCCTCATCAAAAAGCATGACCATAGGAATTCCGCCAAGATAACGAATTCGTTTAGCGCGCCTTAGGAATTCATCTTCACCGTCTTTCAAGCTTATCGAATTCGCAATAGAGCGTCCTTGTATAAGTTTTAACGCCGCTTCAATTACTTCAAATGATGAACTATCAACAACCAGCGGAATACGGGCAATATCCGGATCAGAAAGCGCGAGATTCAAAAGCCGTGTAATAATAGGAACACCGTCAATAAGCGCATCATCCACTGATATGTCTATCGCGTCAACGTGTTCTTTTATATTATCCCGTAAGATCTTAAGAGCGCCGTTAAAATCATTTTTGCGCAAACAACGTAAAAACGCGGGACTTCCCGAAACGTTTCCTCTTTCTCCAACTATAAAAAGGCCGTTTTTTCCGCTGACTTCAGCCGGCTCAAAACCGGCAAGATAAACCCCGCCGGTTTTCAAAAATACCTTTCGCGGAGGTTTGTTACGCGCCATATCCGCTATTGCCTTAATATGCTCCGGCGTAGAACCACAGCAGCCGCCTATAATGTTCACAAGACCGTCGTCCGCAAATGAAGCAAGCTGGCAGGCCATATCACCGGGGGTCTCGGTATACGCGCCTGTTTCATCGGGAAGTCCCGCGTTTGGATGTACGCTGATCCTGCATGAGGCAATTTTTGAAAGTTCGGCTATATAAGGTTTTAACTTTGCCGCGCCAAATGAACAGTTAAGTCCCGCCGACCAAAGCCCGCCTGAGGTACCGCGCTGCGCGTGCATTACTGAAATGCAGAATGCTTCAACAGTTTGTCCTGCAAGAAGCCGGCCCGAATTTCCTGATATTGCCGCGGAAAGCATTATGGGCACGTCAATACCGCGTTCATCAAGCAGGCGGTGTACCGCCGCGATGCCGGCTTTTGCGTTAAGCGTATCAAATATTGTCTCTATAAGAAGTATATCCGCGCCGCCGTCAAGCAGACCGCGGGCGTTATCGTAATACGCCTCTTCAATTTCATCAAAACATAACGAACGCACACCAGGATCTTCCATGTCAGGAGAAACGCTTGAACTCTTTGTAAGAGGCCCAAGAACACCGGCGACAAAACGCGGCTTTTCATTCGTACTATATTTTTGTTTGCAATCCGAAGCAATCCGCGCTGCGGCAAGACTTATCTCGTACGCGGCATCTGAAATCTCATAATCGGCGAGTGAAATTGCCGTTGCGTTAAAACTGCATGTCTCGATTATATCAGCGCCGGCATTAAGATAGCTTTCATGTATCAATGCGATAACTTCAGGCTTTGTAAGACAGAGAACATCATTGCAACCGAAGAGTTTTTTGTTACATCCGGCAAAGCGCTTTCCACGATAATCTTCTTCACTCAGCTTGCATTTCTGGATCTCGGTCCCCATTGCACCGTCCAAAATCAGAATATGTTCTTCGCTGACCGCATCAAGCCGCTGCCGTGTATTCATACGTCCTTCCTTTACTGTAATTATTGCAATTCGCCGGCGCTACAGACAGAGCGCCGCCATGACTTTAGCGCCGTCAAGAATATTGGAAATAACGGCGTATTCATTTGGATTGTGCGCGGTTTCATCGATTTTTGACCATACAGCGGCGCTTATACCGGCATTTCGCAAATAAGCCGCAACTGTACCGCCGCCTATCCCTATCATACGCGGAGTAACATGAAGAATATCTTTTATTGTCTTGGAGAGCAATGAAACTAACGGTGAATCCGTATCAGTCGGTCTTGATTCAGTACGCTGCAAACATTCGTATTCAATCCTAACATTATGCCGCGCCGCCGTATCCTGAGCAATCAGATCAACTTCGTCAAAAACCTGTTTAATGCTGTAACACGGAATAATCCTCATATCCATATAAAAAATATCCTCGCCAGGTATTGTGTTTATGTTCGGTATATTGGCTTCTTTCTTTGTAGGCTGAAAAGTTGAATAATCCGGAACAAACAGGCTGTTCCGTTTATTGAATTTTTGAGAAAGCCTGTTGTGCAGCGTAATAGCAAGATCGCTGGCGGCAAGAAAGGCATTCGCGCCTTCATCTGGTCTTGAACCGTGCGACTGTTTTCCTTTCGTTGTAAACTTTAACCACGCTATATTTTTTTCGGCAATTTCTATAGTCTCGCCAAGAGGATCGCCGCCGTCTGGAATCAACGCCATATCTCCATTGAAAAACAGTGAATCACCATGCTGTTTTAAAAGCGCGTCTATGCCAAACCCGTTTCCACATTCCTCGTCAGCAACAAAAAGAAGCTTTATCGTGAACGCCGGACGGACATTATTTTGAATAAAAGACAGCGCCGCAATAATAGAAGAAACAATTCCCTGTTGATTGTCTTCTACGCCGCGGCCGTAAATTTTTCCGTCTTTTTCATAAACCTCCCACGGATTACTTTGCCAGAGTTTCATATCGCCCGGCGGTACAACATCAAGATGACTTATTATCCAGAGTCTTTGTTCACAAAGACCGGGTATTGTTGCAATAAGATTCGGCCTGATGCCGCCTTCCGCTCTCTTGTCCGGAATATCAATGCATTCCAAATCCATAATACCGTGTTCACACAGATATTTTTTGACAAATAGGCATTTTTTGAACTCGCCTTCACCGCCGTAATCCGGCGGCATAGCCGGAATACTTGTAAGCGTCTTCTCCAGTTCTACAACCATGCTGCCGCTGCTGTCAATAAATGAAAATATTTTGTCTTTCATACATTATCCGCCTATCATTTATTATATCATCAAACTTTCATTCAGAACAGACAGAATTTATCAAGCGGCTGATGGGAGTCGAACCCACGTCTCCAGCTTGGAAGGCTGGGGTAATAGCCGTTATACGACAGCCGCCTATTCTGCTAATAATGTTTTCGATATTAAAAATTGTCAAGTCCCTGAAAAACACAGGCATTTCCCGCTAAAAACTGACTTGAAAAACTCTTTTAATTACTGTAGCCTGTATTTTTTAAGGATTATATTTTGAAAAAGAAAACTATTCTGATTATTGACGATATGCCTGAAGTTCTTACCAGTATCTGCGAAATTCTTGGAGATGATTATGATGTTCGTCCAGTTAAGTCGGCTGCGGCTGCAATGACTATGCTCAATTCGGAAAAAGTTGATTTAATCCTTCTTGATATTAATATGCCGGTGCTTTCCGGTTTTGACTTTCAAGAGTTCGCAAAACGCAGGCCGGAAATCAAAAATATACCTGTTCTTTTTATCACATCGGTTACTAATCCCGATGTAATCAAAAAAGCAAAAACATCGGGAGCGGCCGGATTTATCGCAAAACCATTTACTGCGGAGGAACTTAAAACGCAGGTAAACAATATTTTTTGTTAAAATTATGAAAAAAGAATATCTGCAATATGACACGGTTCGAAATAATGCTTTTAAATTAGCATATAAAATTTACAAAGATGGTTTTATGCCTGATGTAATTTACGTTTCACTGCGCGGCGGAGCATACCTTGGCAATGTAATAAGTGAATATTTTAAAATTGTCCGCAAAGGAAGGCCGACATATTACGCCGCCGTTGTCGCGCGTTCTTATACCGGATTAAATGCTGATGAAAAGATTCGTGTTGAAGGCTGGACCTATTCACCTGAATATCTGCGCTTGGGCGATAAAGTACTTCTTGTCGACGATATTTTTGATACCGGACGAACAATCAATCATCTCGCCAATATTATTCTGGAAAAAGGAATCCCGCGCAGCGATCTTAAAATTGCCGTTCACGATTATAAATTCTTTTACGATAAAGAACAGCTTCCAATTCAGCCTGATTATTGGTGCCGTAAATTTGATCTTTCAGTCAAAGATATGCCAAACTGGATACATTATCTGAGTCACGAACTTTACGGCCTGGACAAGCAAGCGCTGGAAGAAAAATTTTACGCGCAAGACGATGATCTGCGTGAAGCGCTTGGTATCTTAGAATGACGTTTTGGAAGCGCGGCGCATGATTTGCGGACTTGATGAAGCAGGCCGGGGGCCATTGGCAGGTCCGGTTTTTGCAGCTTCCGTAATACTTCCTGATGATTTTCCATTCGCCATACTTGGAGATTCAAAAAAACTCACAGAAAAAAAACGGGAAGCGGCTATGAGTATTATTCGAGAGAAGGCTTTTGCATGGGGAATAGGACAAGCAGATAATATTGAAATCGACAAAATAAACATTCTACAGGCCAGCCTGCTTGCTATGCGCCGCGCTTTTTTTGCTATGGCTGGAAAAATCCTATCTGAAAAGAACAATTTTTATAGATATTACAAAAAAATCGTCAGCAAAACTATCAGCGACGGCATTTACACGCCGGCGCTTCCTATACCGTGTGAGGCGCTTATCCGTGCCGACGCTACAGTTCATGCGGTTATGGCGGCGTCAATTTTGGCAAAAACAGCCCGCGATGCCGAAATGCGCCGTTTTTCAGCGCTTTACCCTGAGTATAAGTACGATAAACATAAAGGGTACCCTACTAAAGAACATAAAAACATTCTTGCAGTATTCGGCCCGTCGCCCATTCAGCGTTTGACTTTTAAATATTAAAAACCTATAATGAACTACCGTGCGGCAGAGCAATAAAAATAGACTACGGATACTATTAAAATCAACCGGCTTTAAGAGAAATTATGATGAATTTTATATCGGTAATTATTGGCGGTGGAATCGGCGCGTTAACAAGATATTTGTCGATCCAATTTGTAAATTATTTGTGCGGCGATAAATTCAGCATAGGGACGCTGTTTGTAAACTCAATTGGATCATTGCTGATCGGATTTCTTATAACCATTTTTGATACATTTTCAATAAATATCAAATGGAAACTGTTTTTGATAACAGGATTTTTGGGCGGATATACAACATTTTCAACGTACTCGCTTGAGACGGCGCAGTATTTTATAAACGGAAATATTAAATACGCTTTTTTAAATATACTGTTGAATAATATCCTATCAATATTTTTTGTGTTACTGGGAATATGGATCAACAAACAGATACTGATAAAATTTTCTTAATGGGCGATACAAGAATCGAACTTGTGACCTCCAGCGTGTCATACTGGCGCTCTAACCAACTGAGCTAACCGCCCGTTCGGTTTACACTCGTTCTCTGATAACTACATTCACTTCAATTGTACCAATATTCTCAAGTTCCATAGGTACAATAAGCGCCTCAATCTTAAGCGTATTGGCAATTTCCATATTATCACCCACAAACAACGCCGGCGGAGTGAGATCGAATTTAAAACCCAATTCGTGTAATTTTGTTACAGCCTGCGCAGTTATCATATTCGCAAGTTCAGTAATCGTGGCTTTTGCCATATCATCAAGCGTTTTAAAAACTTCACCGCCGTTCATTACCCCAACGACTTTCAAGGCCGTGTCACGTGTCATATCAAAAAGCACGCGTCCTTCAACATCGCCTGCAAGACCAACTAAAGCGGCAACGCCCATAATACGCATCGAAGATTCTTTAAGATAAAGTTCACCGCGTTTAACTTCACCATTTAACACTTCGCTGAGTACATTATATGTCGCTTCAACAAAGGGATTTATGTATTCAACTCTCATTTTCCTGCTCCTATATCTATAAATTAAAACCGGTCTGCCTTACGCAGAACGATTCATTATGCCTTAACAAAAGCCGAAATGCCGTCTTTTCCAACGCTTTTCCAGCCGGAAGACGGCATACTTTCATTTTTTCCCAGAACAACGACTCCGTTCTTTTTGAGTTTTTCCGTGATTTCAACTATGAAATCATCCTGATTTTTTGCGCTCAAAAATGAAACAGTATCACGCGCTACTACAACATCCAAGTCCGGCAATGTATTTGGGTTTGTAACATCGTGATATTCAAATACGATAGAATCTTTTATCATAGTATTAAACGTATAACCGTTTCTTCCTTTTACAAGAAATGTCCGGCAGTATTCCGGTACGCTTTCAATATCAAATACCATATTTGGAGCGTTTGAAATAGATAAAATATCACTGTCATTCGCCCATATTTTTATCCGGCCATCAGGATAACGTAATTTTAGAATACAAGCAAGTGAAAAAGTTTCGTATCCTTTACCGCAGCCCGGATTCCAGACTTGAATATTATTTGACAACACCTCCGGCAAGATATTTTTTAGCGCGTAGGCGTATTCATCAGTCCAAAATTTACCCGTATGCGGGGAATAAAATCCACTGAGAAATTCTTCAGCGTCACCCGCATTTTTAAGCTGTATATTTGACATTGAGCGTGATTTTCCCCATTCATTAAGGCGCTCGGTAATCCATTTTTCATTTAAAGGACCTGCGTAGAATTTTTTCAGAGCGGCAAGGCCGTCTTTTATAAAAGCAAGGTCGTTATCGGAAAAACCGCTCTGCGGCGCACCGGCGGAATTTTCGCTGTTATTCGCGTAATACGCACTCTGATCTTCACTGATCACGCGCTGGGAATCATCCGGTTCGCCTTGATTCTGTGAAAAGATACGTACAACATCGAGTATGATGTAAAGATCACCATGCTGCTCAACAACGCCTGATATATATTTTATATTTATATCGCCAAAAATAGGATGCGGCGGCTGAATGGACTGGGAATTCACCCCTACAACTTTGTCAATTTTATCAACTATTGTACCATAAACACGATCTTCAATATGAATAATCAGCATATTCTCCAGCACTTCATCCCTTCTTTCAATGGGTAAATGGAAAAACAGCCGTAAATCAATAATCGGAATAATATCACCGCGAAGATTGTACACGCCGCGGACAAATCCGCTGGCGTTTGGTACGTAGGTAAATTTATCCGCTTTGGCGATTTCTTTAATATTCATAATATCCACGCCATAATCCTTACCGGAAAGAGAAAAGGTAACCATCTTAAAATCAACAGTATCCTGCCGTTCTTTTTTTTCCTGTAACTCGGCGTTAACTTCCGCTAAATCCTTAATTTCCATAAACCTTCCATTCCCATTGTGGTATTTTTTCCAAAAATCAAAGTTTAGTCAAGCCCCCGCGCCGGTTTATATCTGGGCGGCTCTTATTCAAAAATATAATTCAAACAGAAAAAATTCACTTCGTTAAAAAACACACTCACACCGAATCTAAAACGAGCGGCCCAAAATCTTTCAGGCCATAACCAGATTTACGATAAATAATTAGAAAGCCGCCTGTATGCAGCATTGACAAGGTGCTTTTTATCCAGATCAACATCGTCTTTCAAATCATCTATAAGATTCTCAATCGAAGATACGCTTTCATTTAAAGCGGTATGGAATTTTCGTGACAAATGCAGCCTGTAAGAACCTTCTCCATTTGACATAAGATAAATAAAACCAAGTTCTTTTGCGCCTTTTTTGCGCCGCGCCGGTAAAAGTATAAGCGGAAGTACGTTTATAAGCGCATCAAGATCCTGGCCGGAACGGAATTCTCTGTGGCCGGGAAGTTTACGCGAAAGGGCTCCGTCAATATCAAGCGCCGGCGCTATTGTCGTGATAAGGCTTGTCTTCTCGCCTTCAAGCACGGTATAACCGTTCTTTAGTATTATAACGCCGCGTAATCCTTTGAAAAATACATTTCCCGCGCTGCCGAGTACCTTTGAAAAACGGTTCCACTCAAGGCGTACTATCTTTCTGCCTTTAACCGTCTTGACTTCAAATAGTTCGTCCCCGATTTTAATATTATTAGTCCAGTCGCGTACAATCTCGGGAGTTTTTCTTCGCTCGCGCTTTTCCACGCCGCCGCTAAACCGTGAAAGCAATCCTCCGCCTATTTTTTCAAGATTCGCTTTGGAAAGCGGCGAAACTGACGACGCATACATACGCGCCGTTCTTATGATCTCACCGGCGACAATATACTGCGGATCCATTTTGAACATTACCGAACCGGGATGAATCAATATTTTATCGGCGGTAAGGCTTCTATAAATTTCACGTCCCTCACGTACGCACACAAACTGAATTAAACCGCGCGCAACTGCGCAAAGATAATCGTCCGCCGCGCCGCCGGAAATCAACGGAACTCCAAGATCGGAAACAATTGTTTCAAGCTGATCGACAACATTCGCTATTTCAGCCATAGCGCGTTCTTCAAGATAATATTTTCCGCAAAATTCAGATTTATTGCCGGCGTTTTTATATGCTGAAAACAATTTCAGATAACTTACAAAATCGCCTTTGTTATCCCGGAATGTATGATGTTTATGGCGCGCGTCGGTTTCTTCTCCGGACGGTAAAAGATACGGACTTGACGTTGATAAAAACGCCGCGGCGATAATTGTTTCACAGACTACATTAGGATATTTAAGAATAGCTTCAACTATTATACGCGATTGACGAGGCGAAAGCGGAAATTCGGTCATCATTTTACCGATATCCGAAAGCGTATTATCAGGCTCAAGCGCTCCCAAAAGATTCAGAGTCTCCACCGCCGAAATAAGCCCGTCATGTTCCGGAGGCGATATAAAATTAAATTCCTCAAAATTCGTTATGCCAAGATCAGCCATACGCAGCACAACTTCAGAAAGGTCTGTACGGTAAATTTCTTCCATAGTAAAAAGCGGACGGCTCTCAAAATCGCGTCTGGTATAAAGGCGGTAACAACTGCCTTCGCGGGTTCTGCCAGCGCGGCCTTTTCTCTGATTCGCAGATGCTTTAGAGATAGGCCCTTCAACCAGACTGGATGTAAAGGAATACTGATTATAAAAATTAAGCTTTGAAAGGCCGGAGTCTATCACCGCGCTTACGCCGTCAATTGTTACTGATGTCTCGGCTATATTTGTCGCCACAACGACTTTGATTTTACCCCATGGCGCTTTCTCAAAAACATGTTCCTGCTCTTCTTTGCTAAGCCTTCCATAAAGCGGGATAAGCTGAAGACGTTTTCCGGAAGGGAGCGAAGCAAGCCGCGTGATACAATCTTTAATGAGTTTTTCTCCGGGCAAAAACACAAGAATATCTCCCTGCCGTTTTTCTCCAATGAAACGTTCTACAATAGATGAAATTTTATCCAGCAACAGCTCCGGCGCGGTAACTTTACTTGACGCCGCGGGCGGCGGATCGTATATCAGCGTAACAGGATATGCCGCCGCGTCTATGCGTACAATAGGACATTCGCCAAAATACTCCGAAAACGATTCGGCGTTAATTGTGGCCGATGAAACTATCACTTTAAAATCCCGCCGGACTTCAAGAACACGTTTTAATAGACCCAAAATAAAATCTATTGTAAGGCTTCGTTCATGGGCCTCGTCTACAACGATGCAGTCGTATTTTGAAAGACGCGGATCAAGTTTCATTTCCTGAAGCAATATGCCGTCAGTCATTATTTTTATTTTTGTGGAAGGCGAAGTAAGATCGGCGAAACGCATTTTATAACCGACAAGGCCGGGAAATGACGTACCAAGCTGACGCGCGATAAATTCACTTATGGACAGGGCTGCAATGCGGCGCGGCTGGGTTACGCCTATCATGCCGTTTTTAGCAAAGTCCGCGTCAAGCAGTATTACCGGAAGCTGGGTTGTCTTGCCGGAGCCTGTGGGGCTTTCAACAACAACAACCTGATGTTCACGCAATGCTTTCAAAATTAAGTCTTTGTGTTTGTAGACTGGAAGTTCGGTATATTTCATGCTGTCCAGTTATATTATATCATTCCGTAATTGCATTCAATACGGTACGAATCCAGCGTCCTGTCCCGCGGAATGCCCGCAACGCCCCTCCGCGCCGCGTTAGGAAACAAAACCTTTGGCTGTTTCAACGATTTCTTTTACCGGAAGCGGCGTGGCAGGCGGAGCGGGTGCGGTTAGGGTTCGGCAAAACCCATGTCTTTGAGTTTTGCCCGCATTGCCGAACTGGAAGCGATGTTGACCGATGTCTACCACATTCGGCAGGAGGAAGAACAACGGCTGGCGGCAAAGCGCAAAAGCCATTATCAAGTTTTTCTCATGATATAAGTCCGCCCCAACTCAATCACCGCTTGCCCTTCGGCGCTGCAATGAGCGTGTCGTCCGAATTGCCGATGCTGTCGCCAATAATGTCACTACCGCCTGACTGGGATGCGCCGCCTTTAGTGTAGGCACCGTCCGCGCCTCACTTTGCCGCTCCATTGCAGGGAAATAGAACAGGTGCTATACTATAGTGTATGGGCAAGCACGAGAAACTGATTCAGAAAATCCTCTCGGGGCAATAGGATGCTTCGATACTTTTCTCTGAAGTTGTTGGTTTACTGCGAGCGCTTGGCTTTTCCTTGAGGATAAAGGGAAGCCATCATATTTTTACCTGCGATGGTATAGATGAGATTATCAACATACAGCCTGATGGGGCAAAAGCCAAGGCATATCAAGTTAAACAAATTAGGGGTATTATGTTAAAATACCGGCTGGAGGCGCAGGATGAGTAAATACGAACTCATTATTTATTGGAGCGAGATAGACAATGCCTACATTGTGGAAGTGCCCGAATTGGCGGGGTGCATGGCGGACGGCAAGACATATACCGAGGCGGTGCGGAACGCGGAAGTGATTATCGCCGAATGGCTCGAAACCGCCCGCGCGCTTGGACGCGCCATTCCTGTCCCCCGCGGCAGACTGGCGTATGCATAACGCCCCCCTTCCCATCACCGCTTCCCCTTCGGAATCGCAATCAGCGTGTCGTTTGTTCTGCCGCCTGTGTCGGCGTCAATGAACACAATGTCGCTGCCGCCTGACTGCGCCGCGCCGCCTTTGGTGTAGGTGCCGCCAAACATGGTAAACACAGCGCTATCAGACACATACACCCCGCCGCCGAATGAGAACACGCTGCCCGAGACACTGTTGCCAGAAATTATGCCGCCCTTCATGGTGAATGTCCCATTATATGTCTCTACGCCGCCGCCGTTTGCCCAGTCTTTGCCGAAATCGCCGTGGCTGCGGGCGGTCACCACGTCGTCCACCGTCAACTTCGCGCCGCTCACTAAGCGCAAGCTCGCGCCTTCCGCCGCCGCGCTCTTCGCTTTGAGTGCGTTGAGGCTTGCCGCCAATTTTGCTGCCTCAGCCTTCTCTGCCCACAATGAAGCGCCTGCCGCAACCAGCATGTCGTTCATGCTGCCGCTTATGGTTCTAACATGTTTGGGGCAAGCGTTTTGATAATGGATTTTGCGGTAAATTCTTTTATTCATCGTGGCGGGGAATGGTAGTTTCTATAGAGGCTGTTGCAAAACTTCAGTTTTGCAACAGCAACCCCTGGCGCTTTGGTCACCCCTTGACAAATTTTGCGCGGCATGATACAATGGATGTGCGCCCTGCGGGAAGGCGGGGAAAATAACCGGAAGAGGGGGGTTTGTTCGCGTGATGTACGATACGATACGATACGATACGATACGATACGATACGATACGCCCTTATTGTGCCGAAAAAACCGCACAACAGCTTCAACTAGCAAACAACACCGTAATTTATATACCTATACCTCTACAAAACTTCGCGCGGCGGCAAAGCCGGAATCCGCGCGGGAAATATGTCTTTTCTTGTTCAACAGTCCTGCAGCCACAAGTAATAACAACAGTTTTTGCAAACCCGCTCATGCTCAACGCACACGCGCCCTGGGAACGAGCGAATGTACCATACGCGAAAATGCCGCGCGTCCGCCCGTAAGGGT
>JAITHJ010000016.1 GCA_031280035.1 Spirochaetaceae bacterium
ACCGGCCCGCTGACTGAAGGCTTTGACTTTAATACAACGCCGTCCAACTCGTCCAACACGGTCTTTGATATGGATAACTCGACATGGGCGGATGAAGGCGAGCCGCCGATTAAGAACGAATACTGGACGCTCAAAGTGGTTGAACAGCCGGTAACTTATTTTCTTGTCCGCAGAAAAGGCGCCTATGGCGATCTGGTCCAGACGATTACCGTAGGCGGCCCCGCGGCGAGTCTAGTTACGCAATATGGGCCGGGCTTCTGGTTTGACGGTTCGGATTTATACGGCGAAGACGATGGTTATTGTTATGCCGGCTTTGAGGTCAGAACCGATGACTTTGACATGATGTTTGACGGCGGTAAGAAGTATTTTACGCTCAAGATAAGCGAAGAAGGCCATGCCAGCGTAACGGTTCATGTAACCATCGTTTCCGCGCCGGATTTAAGCGTAGGCACGGCGGTCTTCCGCGTCTCAAGGACGCTGGCGGCGGTAGGCATCAACGACGGTATGAGCGCGGCGCAAGCCGAGAACTGGGCGCGTTCCGGCACACTGGAGCGAATTCCGATAAAAAAAATAGTCCATGGAAATATGAGCGCTCCCTACAGTAGTTGGGATACTACTAATACCGGCTCACGCGCGTTGGACGCAATTGCGTGGATAGACCAAAACGCCGGCGTATGCGAGGAATATCTTATCCGCGTAGAAAAAGACGAGAAACTCCCGCGTATTCTTCTATGCAGAAATTCCGGCGTTACCATTCGGCTGCGCGGCGCAGCGAATGGCGAGAAAACGCTTTCCTTTAATGAAATTGGAGACGAAACGCTTGAAAACACCTATATGTGTCCGAATCCAACGGAATCTTATTCTCAACAAAAAACGCTGGGCGGCTTTTTTCAAATCCTGAATAAAGGAAACGTTGCAATTCCGTTTAAGCTTTCCCTAGAGAAAAACATTACGCTCAAAGGCTATACGCCCTCTCCTACCATGAATACCATGAGAGGAATGGTAGCTTTGGCTGGTCGCGGCTGCGTCTTTATCATGCTGAACGGATCAAAAATAACCGGTATGAACGCAAAAACACCAGGATACGGCGCGGTTCATATTTACTTTGACTACGAAACCCTGACGTATCAAAGCAGATTCTGGATGTTCGGCGGTCTGATAACGGAAAACCAGAATGATGTCCTGCCGATAAACGGAAAACCCGCCGTGATAAATCTTGACTGGGTAGTCTACTCGCCGGAAGGGGGACATTTTGTAAAAAAAGGCGGCGCCATTACCAAAAACCGCAACTTTCTTGGCGTATACGATAAAGACGCTGACTCACTGTCCTATACAGGGTTAGACAACAAAGCCAAACTCCGGTGGCTGGGAGACGGCGCGGATTTCTACTTTATACCAGACTAACCGTTTTGCGTCCGCCTTGCGCGGGCGCAACTGGATATAAAATATATATCAGCGCCATAGACAACAACGGCGGTTTATTCCCCGCTTTTGAATATGCGGTAAAAAACTACCCCGCTGTGGAATATTACAACTACCCAATAGCTTATGTAGCCGTTCCCTGACAGCTTTCTTTAGGTTTGATTATTCTGTTTCTTATGTGATCGTTATAAAAATTGGTTCAGATCAATTATGACGCAACGCGGGTGATTGACAAAATTACATATTTTATGCACAATGAATTATTGAGGAGTTATTATGGCAGTAGCAAGCAAGAATGCAAGAACAACCAGTTCAACGCAGAAATTTTTTTGTTCATGTGGCGGCGAAGTAAAAATGAAAACCATGTTCGAAAACGGCAAGGTTAAGAACATGGCTGAGTGTGAAAAATGCAAAAGAACAGAGCGCCGTCCATCAGACTTTAATTAATAATACTTTTGGAGGTGCAATTTGGCAAATAAAAAAGATTCCGCAGCGAAGCGGCATAGACAGAGTGAAGAACGCCGTATCCGCAATAAATCAGTAAAAACGTCGATAAAGACGGCGGTAAGAAAATTTATCACGTTTATTCAAAAAAAAGAGCAGGATAACGCTGAACAAGCGTTGAGAGAAATGGCAAAAAAGATTGATACGGCTGCGCGGAAAGGTATAATTAAAAAAAATGCCGCCGCACGGAAAAAATCCAGAATGCAAAAACGGTTTAATCTATTGAAACCGGCTCAATAGAGATTTTCAGTAGATCATTATGGATATGCAGTACTATTTTTTAAAGTGACGATATAATGCCTGATATAAAACAGACAAAATCTGATATATTGGATGCAGTATACATTAAAACGAAGCTTAATAGAAATACTGCTAAATCCGCATATAATATTATTTTTTCAGAAATAAGCGATGCCCTTATTAAAGGCAAAATTGTAGAGCTGAGGGGATTTGGAACTTTTGAGCTAAAGGTCAGAAAAGCGCGAAAAAATGCCCGTAATCCGCGTACCGGAGAGATGGTATCATGTCACCAGCATAAAATTGTCAAATTCCGAGCGGGACAAGACCTAAAACTTGCCGTATGGAACATTGATGAAACTGCGCCAAACTCAGCAAATGAAGAAACCTAAATTTGAACGCAGCGCCGCCGCAGTAAAAAATAATATCACGAGATTTTTATTTTATTCTATTATACTTCTTATTATATCCGCCTTTTTATACGCATTGGCGTTCCCGAATCCTGTCTTCGAGCTGGGGATTCCTGCGGCGGCATGGGTTGCGTATACCGGAGTTTTTTTTGCTATTGCGCGCGCGCGGCTTTGGCAAACACCACTCTTGGGTTTTTTCTTTGGCGCATTATCCGTTACGCTGCATAATTATTGGCTCTCATATTTCCATCCGCTGGCCGGAATTATTGCCGCCGTACTGTTCGCCGTTTATTATGCGGCGTTTTTTTTCACGCTTAAATGCGCGGCAAAACTTTTTCCACGCTGGGGTTTTATTATACAATGGGCGCTCTGGACAGGCTTTGAATATATTCGAACGATGGGATTTCTTGGTTACTCATACGGAATTATCGCATATTCGCAATGGACGGTACTTCCGCTGATAAAAGCAGCTGGTATCGCCGGCGTATGGATTATCTCCGCACTTATTCTATTCCCGCAAGCTTTTTTAGGTAATCTTCTTGCCGGATTAACAGAATTTATCAAACAGAAGACAGAAAAGCGTTTTCTTTTGCCATTTATTCCCGTTTTTATATGGGCGGCGGCGTTGATTTTAGCATTATTCTATGGGTTTACATCAAAAACTGATTATTCAACGGCGCGTAAAGTAAAAATCGCGCTTTTACAACCCAATTCTGATCCATGGAAATCCAATGTTAATGAATTCCGCAAAGAGCTTGAAACATTGCAGCAGCTTTCTGATATTGCATTAAGCGAAGTACCGCCGCCTGATATTATAGTATGGCCGGAAACAGCTTTTGTTCCAAGTATTTATTATCATGAACGTTACCGTGAAGACGCATCATCATGGCTGCTTGTACGAGATGCGCAAGAGTATTTCGCATCAAAAAACATCCCGTTTGTTATAGGCAATAACGAAGGACGCCGTGTTTACGGTTTGGATGGAAAGGAAACCACCGTTTCTTATAATGCAGCGCTGCTTTTTGACAAGGGAAAAAACGCCGGACATTACTACAAAACAAAACTTGTGCCGTTTACAGAATATTTTCCTTACAAGGAACAGTTCCCCTCGTTTTATAATATATTGCTCAAGGCTGATACGCATTTTTGGGAACCGGGAGTACAGCCGGTTGTTTTTAATGCGGCGGGGGTAAAATTTTCTACACCGATATGTTTTGAGGATACGTTTGGCTCAATAACACGTGAATTTGCTAAATATGGTGCGGAGATTTTTGTTAATATATCGAATGATTCGTGGTCTCACAGCATTACCGCACAATATCAGCATCTATCTGCAGCTGTATTTCGTGCAGTCGAGACCGGACGAGCTGTAGTTCGTTCAACAGTATCGGGACAAACCTGCGCAATATCCCCAGACGGCGCTATTTTA
The DNA here is from genome assembly GCA_031280035.1 of Spirochaetaceae bacterium. GTDB lineage: Bacteria > Spirochaetota > Spirochaetia > Treponematales > Breznakiellaceae > JAIRPU01. The sequence goes on from JAITHJ010000016.1 coordinate 4,003, forward strand.
GCGATGGCCGAACCGTTACTACAAACAACAATCTCAGTGGAAGTCCCTGTTTTAGACAAAACAACCTTTTATACACACTTTGGAGACTGGCTGCCTATAACGCTTTTAGTCTTTTCCGCGCTTGGATTTCTTGTTGGCGGCGTAATCCGTATCTTCAATATTACCCGTATTACCCGTTCAAGTCTGTGATCAATTCGACAGATACTTTAACCTAAATATTTCGCGCGGCGCGTAATTCCGATGTTTCATTTTTGTAATCTTCATTTAGATCAACAAGATGCCGGCATAATGATTTCATATCTTCCCATGCAAGCGTTTTCTGGCTTTCATCACGCAAAAGATAGCTTGGATGAAAAACTGGTAAAAGAGGTATACCACAGTATTCCTTCCAAATTCCGCGAATACGCGTTATTTGCACTGTTGTTTGAAGCAATGCAGATGCGGAAATACGTCCGGCGCTAAGTACTACAAGCGGTTTTAACAATTTTATCTGACGCTGAATAAAACCGGCGCAAGCGGCAATCTCATCAGGACTGGGATCACGATTGCGCGGCGGTCTGCATTTTACTATGTTTGCTATAAAGCAGTTCTTTTCACGGGATAATCCTATACTTGCAAGCATTTTATCAAGTAATTGACCGGCTCTACCGACAAACGGCCTCCCGGTTTGATCTTCATCCGCGCCAGGCCCTTCGCCGGCAACAAGTACAAGCGGACGCGGCACGCCTTCTCCAGGGACGGCATTCTTCCGTTCTTCGCAAAGCCGGCACGCATGACAGGAATGTACCTCCAAAGCGATTTTTTCAAGTGTATCCGGCAAATTTTGCTGGTGTATATCAGATTGAGATTTTAATGTTTCAACATCATGCGTAAATTTGTCAGATTGCGGCGCGGATTCAGAACCGGCAGATTTTTCAGCAGAAATCCCGGCAATGAATGACGGCTGTATATTCCTGTTATATACGTAACGGTCAGTTTTTTCCATTAAATAACCGCCGGAAAGATAGGCGGCAGCCATATCAAGAAAGTCCCTTATTTGTTCTTTCTGATCATTCATCATGATTGATTTAAAGCGCAGTCAAAATCGTTAATTAAATCACCGGCATCTTCTAGTCCTATTGACAGCCGGATAAGCGTATCCGTTATACCAAGCCTCTCCCGCTCATCAACAGGAACTCCTGCATGACTCATACGTACAGGATATGATGCTATAGTTTCAACGCCGCCAAGACTCACCGCAGGAGCCGCCAGACTGATTTTGGCAAAGAAGGCCGCCGCCGCTTCTTTTGTCTTTACCTTAAATGATAATACCGCTCCCGCACCGGCAGCCTGCTTAAAATGCGTATCCCGTCCAGGATGACTATCCAGTCCAGGATAATATACCGAATCGACATTCTTATGACCGCAAAGCCATGCGGCAATTACGGCGGCGGATTTTTGCGAAGTTTCAAGCCGTGTTTTTAACGTCTTTATTCCTCTAAGAACAAGAAACACATCCCAAGGACCAGGAATAGCGCCAAATCCGTTTTGTACGGCATAGATAAGCTTGCCAATTTTTTCTGTACGGGCAACGGCAAGGCCAGATAAGACATCGCTGTGTCCGCCAAGAAATTTAGTACCGGAATGTACTACTATATCTGCTCCAAGTTCAATCGGCCGCTGAAGGAGCGGCGTCATAAATGTATTATCAACTATTGAAATCAAATCATGTTCACGCGCAAAATTCAGCGCTGTATTAAGGTCGGTGATTTTAAGCAACGGATTAGACGGTGTTTCAAGAAAAATCGCTTTTGTATTAGATTTTATCGCTTTTTTTATAGTATCAATATTGGATGTATCACATGCAGTATGTTCTAATCCCCAGCGCTTATAAAAAGTGTTAAGAATCCGGTACGTTCCACCGTAAACATCTTCTGAAACAATGATATGACTGCCCGTATCAAAAATCCCCAAAACAGAAGCAATTGCACCCATACCGCTGCCAAACGCATATCCGGCTGCTCCATTCTCAAGCAGCGCAATAGTATCTTCCAGCGCCTTCCGCGTTGGATTTCCGGACCGAGAATAGTCAAATTCCTGTCCGGCATTTACGTCAGTCTGCACAAAAGTTGAAGTCTGAAAAACCGGTACGCCAAGCGCGCCAGTTGTCTTATCACATTCATGCCCATTATGAATAAGAAGCGTATCAAATTTCATGATTATATAAATATTATACAATAGAATAATCGATAAAATAAGTCCCCTAACAGAGGTTAATCAGGACTTTTTTTACTGGTACGGATTCCAGATATAAGAGTTGACATAACACAAAATTTTCAGGATAATAAATCGTCGGGCCTATAGCTCAGTTGGTCAGAGCTGCGGACTCATAATCCGTAGGTCCCTGGTTCAAGTCCAGGTGGGCCCAAAGCGGGGTTTGTTCCGGTATGATACAGCAGCAAAATTGTTGCAAAATATTTTCGGCTTTCGTGTTATCCATCTTTTTTTTTACCGATGCTGCAAAAATAACGGCTCAGGAGAACAAGCGCGTTCCTCTTAAAGCCCTTGTTGAAATAACAACCGATATCATAATCGAAACTAAGCCGTTTACCGTAGTTATTTTTATAAATTACCCAAATCCAGAAGAAGTCGTACTGGAGCTTCCTGACTTTAATAATGAATTCGCATTGGAACGCTTACGTTCATCGATTCATATTGCAAATAGTGACGGAACAACTCATAGAAGCACGGACGATGACGGTGATAAATGGACAAAAATTGAACTTTCACTTTTACCGGCGGAGCAAGGTTCATTCATTATAGACGGATTCATTATCTCGTCTCCGGAAGAAACAATACTCACCACTCCTTTGCGAATTATTGTAGCTCCAGATAAAACAAAGACAGACAATATTTCTCTTATATGGACAGAACCGCGGGGCATTCGTCTTGGAGATACAGGCGAAGCGTTACTTAAAATCTACGGACAGACAGAATACAACAGTTTGTATTCTGAAATAGATATAGATCTTCAATCGCCTCAGAACGCAATACTTGAAAAAGTCAAGCTTTCTGCATCAGACAAAGCGAGCGGAGCAATTCTTCGGCTTAGAATAAAACCAATAGAAGGAAAAGAAGTTTTATTAGACAGAAAAATGTTCCGGCATCAAAATCAGAAAATCGAGGTACCCGAATTAAGGATTCCCATATTAAACGCAGCGTATCATTTAGAAAAAACAGAACCTGTTTTTACTACCGATGAATTTACGCGAACATCAAAAATTATAGTAAAGAATAATAACGCTTTATTCCCTTTCAAACATGATGCTTTGGGTGCGCTCACTCTTTTGGATGGTGAGAAATGCAAAAAGTTAATTGCCGATGCACAAAGCTGCTGGAACGAACGCGATTACACTGCATCCCTTGCGCTGTTACGTTCCGGTGAACGCGATTTTATTTCAGGTTTGGAATTCAGGCGGTTTAGAAAATCAGTGGAGATGACGTTAGGCATAGCTTCTATGCCTGATGAACCTTGGACGCCTCTACGTCTTTTTTTCTTTCTTTCATTGTTTAGCCTGCTGTGGGCAGCAGCAACTATCTGTTATTTTATTTACCGGCGTTTTATAAAAAAATACCGCTGTCAATTCGCAGTAAAGTGGTTTTTACCAGCCTTTCTGATTTTTTTACTGTGCGAAGGGAGCTATATCAACGGAAGGCTGAGGCAGGGCAAAAGCGCCGTGCTGCAATCAAGTCCTATATACAACGTACCGGAATTTTCTCAGTACGATTTTCTTTTTTTTGACGAAGGCACTCCGGCAAAAATAAAAATAAGCGCAGAGTTATGGCTCTATGTTGAATCAGAAACTGGCTCCGCAGGGTGGATTCCTAAAAACAAGACCTCAATTTATTAAAACTGATTTTCCAGCTTAAACGTCTTGTGATAAAATTACACGGCTGTCTATCTAATAAGTTTTTCGGCAACTGTATCGATAAATTCCCACGAATTCATTGAATAAGACGGTGGTAAATCGGCGACAGCGGTAAGGTCAGCGGTCATATTTCCGGATTCTATCGACGAAATTACCGCGTTTTTAAGCTGTTCAGCAAAGCAACCAAGCAAAGCCGTTCCATCAAGTTCAGCTCGTTTAGACAGCGCTCCTACCCACGCGAATATCAGTGCCGAAGGATTTGTACTTGTTTTTTCACCATATTTCTTCCAGCGGGAATAATGCCGCTGTACTGTACCATGCATCGCTTCATATCCGTAAACACCGTAGGGCGATACCAGTACACTGGTCATCATCGCCGTACTTCCGGTGGCGCTTGCCAGCATACTGCTCATCACATCGCCGTCATAATTTTTACACGCCCAAATTATGCCGCCTTCACTTTTCATTATTTTTGAGACGGCATCATCAATCAGCATATATGTATACGCAACGCCCAAATTTTTGTATTCTTCATTATAGATACGTTCAAAAATCGCTTTAAATCTGCCGTCGTATGTTTTTGACAAGGTATCCTTTGCTGCAAACCAGAGCGGCATTTTCTCATCCACTGCAAGTTTGAAGCAGCACCGCGCAAAATTCTCAATTGAGACATCAAGATTATATACACTTTGAATGACGCCTGGTCCCGGCAGTTCAGTAACGGTAATCCGTTTTTCCAGTCCTCGTCTGGAAGTCCACACTAATTCGACCTTACCTGCGCCAGGAATCAGCATTTCCGAATTCTTATACATATTACCGTACATATGGCGGGCTATAATAATAGATTTTTTCCAATTAGCAACAGGCGCTTTTATACCGTTCACGATTATTGGTTTACGAAATACTGTTCCATCTAAAATAGAACATATTGTAGCATTTGGACTTGGATAAAGGTTTTTAAGATTATATTCAATTTTACGTTCTTTATTTGCCGTTATAGTCGCGCACTTCACGCCAACACCGTGTTTAATAATCGCGTGCGCCGCTTCTAAAGTTATTTCATCTTTTGTTTTCTCACGATTAACAATACTCAAGTCATAATATTCACTCTTCAAATCTACAAACGGCAGAATCAATTTTTCTTTGACAAGTTCCCAAAGAACATGGCTCATTTCATCCCCGTCGATTTCAACAAGAGGATTTTTCATCTCAATTTTTGTCATGATATTATTCACTACAGTCTATCAATTATACGCCATTGGTTGTTTTCACTCTTTTCAAATCTTTTATTGGGAAGTTTTAACTGCCTGTCATCTTCGGAATCCAATGTTACCAGCCCAAGAATAACGTTTATTTCTCGAACGCGCCAAACTGTTTTATCCCAATTTATTTTACAGCCTTCAGGCGGATAAAGTTTTCTCTGCTCAGCGTAAAAACAATGTTCGTAAGCAAGACAACAAAGTAGCCGTCCACAAGAACCTGATATTTTCATTGAATTAAGTGAAAGATTCTGTTCTTTTGCCATTTTTATTGAGACCGGCTTTAATTTATCAGAAATTGAATGACAGCAATACTGTCTACCGCAAATTCCAAAGCCTCCTATAATACGCGATTCATCACGAATCCCAATTTGCCGCAACTCAATCCTCATTTTAAAAATAGCAACAAGATCCTTTACAAGCTCACGAAAATCAACGCGGTTGTTTGCAGTAAAAAAAAACAAAATTTTAGCTTCTTCCAGCAAATAATGAACTCGAATCAATTTCATTTGTAAATTATGCAGTTTTATTTTTTCTTTACAAACCTCAAAAGCTGATATCTCATTTTCTTTATTGCATTTTGCCTTTTCCATATCTGCCGGCGTTGCTATACGCTCAACCTGCGCAATTCTTAATGGCTGCGCTTGCTGGACATTTTTAACAAAACCAAAAACTTCCGCTAAATCTTTGCCATAACGCGTAGGTACAATTACTGAACTGCCCACGTTTAGCTGTTCGTTGCCGTCATATATCGCAAAAAAAGCTTCATGCGAATAATTAAGCTGAAGATGATAAATAATTGTATCGGCAGGCAGTGATTCAGTAATAGAAGTTGTTATTATACTTAATTCTTCCAATAAACCGGCATTTTTTTCAAGAGAATCCAGATCGTCTAAATTATCTTTCGAACTGTCCATTTATAAACAACACCTACCATTCAAATCAAATACAGGAACATTTATAATACACCTATAACTTAGGTTAGTTTAATAAGTCTATAATCATACCATTGATTTCGTCAATATTCGCAAGAAACTTCAACTGCTCCGACTGTCCTGCAAGGATGCCTGCCGCCATGTTCTCCAGTTTTTGATCAATAACAGTAATGATTTTATATTTGTTTCTTTTATTGCGTTCTTCCGGCTTTCGGTTCTTATATTGAGGTTTATATATGTTAAGAATCCCTTCACTATCTTTGATAGTAAAACTGTTTTTGACAACAAAACAGACAAATTTTTTAACCGCTTTTTTATAACGATAAATTTCATCAGGAAGCGGATGCTTTTTTAACTCATCGCCGGCGCTGTGTACTTCATCAAGCAATTCCGAAAGTCCGACGCCTTCTTCTAATTGTACTTCTCCAGTTTTTTCGGTATTCTGAACCTCAAACGTTTTTATTTTTAAAACTGAAGAAAAAGAAGGTTTTCCGGATTTCAGTGATCTTTGACCATCTCTTGCCTTTTTTATATCTTTCATATTGGCAAGAGCCAGTGCATTTTGCATCGCAAGCGGATTGAAACTTTGAAACCGCGCTGCATCAATATCAGACAACTGCAATACCTCTGCTGGAAAGAGTTTTTTTGATCCCACTCGCATCCTGATATTCAGCAATTACACGTTCCCACTGGGCATCGTCCCTACAAACTATTATTTTCCCATGAACAATACAACCGTCATCTGCCTGAAACCGTCGTGTAATAATATCGCCTATAATAAGGCCGGTTGATAAAACTATTAGTTGTTCATTGGCAATAATATTCCCGTAAACAACGCCCCCTACCGTCAGAACAGCTCCTGTTATATTACTTTTCACGCGGGCGCGCTCACCAATAACCATCTGACCTTTAGCGTCTATATCGCCATGTATTGTACCGTCTATTCGGATAAATCCGACTGCGGTCATATTACCCCATACTTCCGCATGAGTCCCAATAATAGTATTTTCAGAGAAGTCTTTCCGGCTAGCTTTTTCCGGCATTCAAATCTACCCTACCGGCCATTGAGCTGACGTTCAAGAATTTATATGGATCCACAACATCTGATCCAATATGCACTTCATAATGTACATGAGGACCGGTTGAAAGTCCCGTATTTCCTACATAGCCAATTATTTCGCCTTGCTGTACACGCTGGCCGGTACGTACTTTAAACGACTGCATATGTCCATAACGAGTATAAAAACCATGTTTATGACGAATAATAATATAATTACCAAATCCGGTCGCATCATAATCAACGGTAACAACCTGACCATCCGCTGTAGATACTATCGGATCGCCGTATCTGAATGTAGAAATATCTATGCCTCGGTGAACGTATATTTGACCTGTAAACGGATTTTCATTTTCACCAAAAAACATTGAAATATGTCCTTTGCCGTCTTTTATGGGCCAAATATTAGGCACCTCAGTAAGCATCGATGTTTGAGTTTCAAGAAGTTTTCCCAGGTTTTCTATTTTTCCGTTTGTTTCGGCAAGCCATGCCGCAAGACTTTTTATTTCATCAGCTTCGCGGAGCTGTCCCTCGGCGGTATCTCTCAGATCAAAGAAAGAAGAAAGATCGCCGGATTGAGTTCTACGGCTTGAATCTTCCACCGTGTTCACTCCTATAGAGGAAAGCACACCGGAAAGCGTCGTTTGAAAATTTCTCGCCTCTTTCCAGAGCGTTCCCACGCTATCCCTAAGCTGATCCAAGCTGGCCTGTGCATTTTTAAGGTTTTTCTCCTTATTCTCTAGCGCAGCCTTCCCTATATTATAGGAATTTCCGTACCAGAAAAATGCTGAAATCATACCGGCAAAAACAACCGCAAAGCAAATAAGTGCAAAAAATGTAACTTGAAGATTATAAATTCTCTTTTCATTATGAGGAACAAGGACAAGAGTATAACGCCTATTCAAAATACATCCCACCATCTCACAAAACCTGCTTAAAGATTTTATGCAGACATGGAATGCATTTTTGAGCTTTTTGACAAAATTATTCTCAATCCGTTTATACTCATACATTTGAGCTAACTTATACCTCTTGTTTACTTTATCGGCAAAAACTAATAATTTATTAACACTATTCTTATATTTTAACACAAATGGGAAAAAATGTCAATCAGGTAGTTGGACAGCACACAGTCAAGTCCGTCAGGCCATGACTCTTTAGAGAAGAGTATTTTACACAAAAATTTAAATTTATACTAGGAGCGCTGATGAAACGCTTTTCCCTTTACATTATTCAGTATAGCTAAAAACTAAGCCGTCTGTATTTAACAAGAATATTTCACTTCGTCTTAGCATTTTGCAATACAGACATTTTGATATTTCTCAGTGAATTTGAAAAATTTGTTGAAAATACACTGGTATCGATGCCGTTTACATTTCTAATTCTTCGCAGTGAACCGGACTTTATAATCATCTACACTATACTACGTTGTATACAAAAAAAACAAACTACATTATGACAACAAGTCTTCGTACTCAGATTACCTCTATATTATGATCGCAAGTGCAACGTTAAATAATTTTAGAAGGTCGCGGCAGATTAAGATAAAAAAATCACATCATAAAAAAAATACTATTGACAACGCATACTATACCTGATATATTTTAAACGCAAGGCGGCGTAGCTCAGTTGGCAGAGCAAACGGCTCATATCCGTTATGTCATAGGTTCAAGCCCTATCGCCGCTATAAAACCATGTACTATGAAAACCGCCCTTATTAGCGTATATAACAAAGATAATATAGAGAAGCTGGCCCATTTTCTGATGGATTTTGGATGGAATATTATTTCCACAGGCGGAACAGCGGAATTTCTGCGTAAAAACCAAATAACAGTTACGGATGTTTCAGAAATAACGCGCTTTCCAGATTGTCTTGACGGCCGTGTAAAAACGCTTCATCCAGCAGTCCACGCGGGTATTCTTGCGCGGCGGACGAAAAAGGCGCATATAGATGCACTAAACGCCCTTAATATTGGGACGATTGATCTTGTATGCGTAAATCTTTATCCATTTTTCGAAAAATCTCAGTTGGACATTTCTGATGATAAGCTAACGGAATTTATCGATATAGGCGGACCGGCAATGCTGAGGGCTGCGGCAAAAAATTGGCGGGATGTAATTGTTCTTTGTGATACAGCCGATTACCAAAGCGTAATAGACAGCCTGAGTTCCGGCACAATCGATCAAGAATTTTTAAGAAAGCTTGCCGGAAAAGCGTTCAATCTTACTGCTGCGTATGACGGAGCAATATCGGATTTTTTGCTTAAGGATGAATTTCCTGAATACTGGACGCCATCTCTAAAAAAAAAGCAGGAACTCCGTTACGGAGAAAACTCCCATCAAAAAGCCACGCTTTACACCAGTACCGGAAACACAGGAATATTTTCATCAATAGAAATACTCGGCGGCAAAGAACTTTCGTATAATAATATCCGTGATCTTGATCTTGCATGGAAATGTGTATGCGCGTTCGGACTTCCCGAAAACAAAATTCCGCCTTTAGGCGCAAACGATGTTAAACGGCTCTTACCTGACATTACCGATGGGCCTGTTCCGGTTTGCACTGCCGTAAAGCATAATACGCCTTGCGGCACTGCCAGAGGCGTTACTGCTGTTCATGCATTTAAGAGAGCGTATAAATGTGATCCCTTATCGATCTTTGGCGGCATTGTTGCCTTCAATGTTCCAGTAACAACGGATACGGCGCAAGCGATGGCTGAACTCTTTCTTGAAATAGTTGTTGCGCCGGATTACGAAAAAGACGCTCTTGCAATACTGCGAAAAAAGAAAAATCTAAGAATTATACAGATAAAACGCCCGCCAGAAGAACCGCTCGAAACAGTAAGCATTGACGGCGGGCTTTTAGTGCAGCACACAAACCGCCGTTTGATTGAAAATTGGAATGTCGTTACCTGCAAAAGCATTGAGACAGCGCTTATTCCTGACATTATTTTTGGGTTACGCACGGTAAATTTTGTTAAATCCAATGGCATTGTTATTATCGAAAACGGCATGACAACCGGCATAGGCGGCGGCGAAACAAGCCGAATATCCGCGGCGGAATTAGCGTTAAACCGGGCCGCAGGCTATACAGGTACGAAGATCCTCGTATCAGATGCATTCTTTCCATTCCCTGATATTGTTGAAGCTGCCGCGCACAGGGGAATCAGTGCAATAGCGCAAAGCGGCGGTGCAGACGGCGATAGTAAATCAATAGAGGCCTGCAACAAATACGGTATACCGATGGTTTTTACCGGCGTCCGTTACTTCAAACACTAAAGCTCTCTCCACAAACACCCTCGCGCACGGCAGTTTCCCATTCTCCCGCCATTTTTTTGGGCAGTGTAATTTTAATATCTCGCTGTCTGGCTTTTGCAAATGCTGTAAAAGCGCCGCGCCTATCGCCTAGTTTGTAAAGCGTTTCGGCAATGGATTTAAGCCAACGCGCCTCTTCTTTAGGTGAAAAGCCCAGCTTCAGCATAATTTGCATACATGAAATCCATGTCTCATCCGAAACAGCGCGATGCAGTTTTAATCTGACAATGTCTTTTAATAGAATCTCAACGTCCAGTGTAAAATGCTTAAAATACGGCTTTTTACGTTCCTCAAAAAGCAATTGGGTTATAAGTAAAAAAGCTTCATAAACAAAACCGTTTCGTTCCAATTCTTCGGATAAAACAAAACCACAATCCATCCAATCTTCTCGATCAAGAAATCTCTCCAGAGGGAAATTAATACCACCTGCCGCCTGCCAAACTGCGACAGCCTCTTTCTCCTCAAAATTAAACAAATCAAAAAAAATCAGTTTTGCTTGATATTCTGGTTCTGAACCGTGTTCCCGAAGAAACGTCCGGTAATCAAATTCCGTTTTACGAGAACTATTTTTAGGATGAAATGTTCTATCATACCGAAACCGCTGCTCGTTATCAGAAAGCACTTTATAAGCTTCCAAAAGACGGCGCATAGCCTGCGATACTGGCGAACCAGTAATATCAGGATGGAGCATCTTAACTTTCTCACGAAAAGCGCGCTTTATTTCACTGAGGGACGCGCCCTCATCAACGCCTAAAACATCATAATGATTAACCATTGCCCGGCTGCCGTGTATATTTTACTTATGACCACAATTCCGGTCTCTATTGCGCCTTTGCCTAAAATTTCCCATAACACAGTCTTAAGACTTATAGTACTCCGGTACTATTCGTTTCTTTGCAGAATTTTCCTTCCAGCAGAATCGCCTCCCGCACTGTAAGCAAACCAGCTTAAACGCCGGCAGCAACTCTACAGCACAGAACTCAGATAAAACCTAAATAAACACAAAAAGCGCAGGAAACATCCGTCCCTGCGCAAAGAGAAGAAGCAGTAAGAGTAAAATTACCCGGCAATAAGCATTGAAAAAACCATCACAAAGAGCGCGACGGTTTCGCAGAGACCGATTACGAGCATATAATTACCAAAACCCTGACCGGTTTCTCCATAAGCATCAGACGCGGCGGCAGAACAATTACCTTGCGCCAACGCCGAAGCGCCCATTGCTACACCCGCAAAGAGCCCAATACCCAGAAGTTGAAATCCGGTAAGCGTTGTTGAGGTGTTAAGAGTCTGCATTAAAATAAACCCGTAAATCGTCTGTGTCAAAGGCGCTCCGGCAAAAGCCACCAAAATGAACGGTACAGGCTTATTCTGCACAAAGCACTTTTTCCACGCGCCAATTGCCGACATACCGGCGACACCTGCGCCTGCGGCTGAGCCTACAGCAGCCAACCCAAGGCAGGCTCCAATTCCAATCTGTCCAACAAGTCCAGCATCCATATTATTCTCCTTAAAAAACAATGTGTTTTTTTATTTTTTGTCCTTTCGCAAGAGCGCAAAAGGTTTATACGCATAACCCGACCATTCCATTCCCAAATGGTTTCCTGCATATTCCAGCAAATTAAGACGAACCCCATGTACAACAACGGAAAGCGCATTCATCACCATGTTAAGGCTGTGTCCAAAAACTAAAATCAACACAGCCGCAAAAGTTTTAAGCGCAACGTCCGCTATAGTCCCATTTATGCCGCCCACACCGGACATAGCATTAAAGCTTTGTGCAATTGAAGAACCTGCAAGTCCTACAGCAAAAAGTCTAATATAACTTATAATATCCGCAAAACTACTCACCGCATTGAGAAATGTCGGTAAAAAATTCGAAAAACTCTTAAATACATTGATAATAACGTTTCCACCGGTCTGGTTTGCGAAAACAAAATACATACCAAGTCCTATACCAATAAAATATACAGAAAATGACGGTAATGGCACTTTCAAGAGCATAAACAACACAAGGAAATAGAGACCTATCATCATAACAAGCCAGCCCAATTGAGCTAACGCAACTGCAGACGGCAGCAGCTTTTTAATATTTTTGATATGCGAATAAACAAGCTGAATAACCGCCACGGTAAAACAGAGAAACTGAATATTCCACTGAGCAGGATTTGACGGCAGTTCAGGCGGCAGTTTAAATAATTTGGCAAGTATACCAGGAAATTCGCTAAGATTAACTAATACATTAAATTGAGGAAGTACAAGAGCCTGTAATGACGCAGGTAAATTCTCATAAGGGACGGCAAACCACGAACCGGTAACAGCGCCCCACCCTATAGTACATAACGCCAGCAATCCAAACAGCTTTATAGCATCCGGCAATTTGCCCGTTTTGACTTTAATTGAAATACCTGCAATCGACACGATGAGAAGTATTATACTTCCATAGGCTGCATCCCCAAATATCATCGCAAAAAACAAACAGAAAAATATAAGATAAGAGGGACTTATATCATATTCACGGTAACCGGGTACAGTTCCCAAAAAGTCAAACAGTGGTTTAATAATCCGGACAAAAGCATTGTTTTTTGTCAACGTCGGTGGTTTATCATCAGTATCCGGATCACAGGCGTAAAGCGCCCAGCCATTTTCAGCGGATGCCCGTTTAAGCACTCCAAGCTCAGAAGCCGGTACAAAGCCTGAAATCCACGACACGGTAAGCGGACCAGGAACATCGTCAGCTTTATCCATGCTAACCTGCGCCGTCTCAAATTCAATATCATGAGCAAGCACGGCTGCTTCTTCATCAAGCTTAGCGGAAAAACTCGAAAATGCCGTAAGTTTTTCTTCAATCGCCGTAACTTCAAATTTAAGACGAGTACCGGCAAGCTGTAAATCAGCAAGAGATTTTTCAGGCAAAACAAACGGCGATTCGCCTTCAAGCGGTGTGCCTACGGCAACGCAAAAAACCGCAGCCTTGTCTTTTCCTAAGACAATTACCTTTTGATCACCCAGAGCCGCATAAGAAGCCGCCGGAATTTCATAAGGATAAAGAACAACGCCTTTTTCAGAAAGGTATTTTATATCTTCTGGCTCAAAACCGCCCCATTTTTCAATACGAGAAATTTCTTTAGTATTAGAAAACACAGCGTCCTGAGCCATTTTACGTTTTTCAAAAAGGTCCAAAACAAATGCCGCAATATCCGCAGGAATTTGAGATGGAGCCGGAACATTCTTTTTAGGCGCAAAACTACGCAAAACGCCTGACGCTGTTTCAAGAATTCGTTTGCGTTCAAGCATAGCGACAAGTTTTTCAGAAGAAACATCCTTTTTCTCCAAATGGACAATACCTATCTCGCGTAATTTTTCAAGAGATGCCGTTTTCGATTTATCCATTACAACAAGGGATACTTTTTTCATTTTTTCTATCATACGGCTGTTTTCTCCATTGCACGTTTTGATATTTTACCGCGTACTACGGCCGCTGTTTGTTCATCGCCCAAATAAACCTGAATCTTTTTTATATTACGCTTAGACTCAGGTATTTTAACCTTTTCAAACAAATTCACTCTCTGCGTCGTAGTTCGCAGTTCTTTTTCCAGTCTTCGCTGCTGTTCTTCCATAATTTCGGCTTCAAGATCGATAAGAAGCACACGTTTCATATTTTCAACAGCGGCATCAAGCCAGAGCGGTTTTTCAAGAAAGCTGTAAGGCTCAATTTCAAATTCCGCGCCTTTAAAAATTGGAATGGGCACACCAGCGATATTTCCTTCCGAAGTAACGAGCTTTGTAATTCTCAGAATACCCGGCGTCCACACGCCCCGCTCGCCAAAAACGCTTATCCACGCCTTAAAACTTTCATCCACTTGTTCTTTTTCAATGCGCAGTTCTTTTACACGCAGTTCTACCGAACGAATTTCCGCCTGTAACTGCTGTTTTTTTAACATCAGTGTAGGAAGATAACGCTTAAACATCTTAAGCGCATCTTTTTGCTTTTTAAGCTCGTTCTTCGTCAGTTTTAGCTTTGCCATTTTTTATTTCCCTAAAATGAAGCGCGTTAAATTATTCTATAGTTTAACGCACGCCGTATTATTTCTTTGGCCAGAATTCGTCGATAAGCTCGGTACGAAGCCCAGTCTCTTCCGGCGTAAAGCAGTCAGCCAGAATTTCCCATCCCAGATCAAGCGCTTTCTCAAGTGGAATATTAACCGAAAGCTCCATCATCTCTTTTTCAAAACGCACACCGTATTTTAAGAGTTTATCGTCCCACGCGCTCATCATAAAACCCATCGATTTTTTTTCAAGGGTTTCTTTATAATACGAATAGAGCTTAATCATGCCGTCCATAATCGCGCGATGATCCTTGCGGGTTTTTCCGTTTACCATCTGCTTCAAGCGAGAAAGAGAACCAAACGGTTCAATACGTCCGCCTTTAAGATAATATTGGCCTTCAGTAATATATCCAGTATTGTCCGGCACAGGATGCGTTACGTCATCACCGGGCATTGTTGTTACGCCAAGAACAGTAATTGAACCGGCAGTCTCAAAATCAACGGCTTTTTCGTAGCGGGCTGCAAGCTGACTGTAAAGATCGCCTGGATAACCGCGATTCGAGGGCACCTGCTCCTGCGAAATAGCAATTTCCTTCATTGCGTCGGCAAAACTCGTCATATCCGTAAGAAGCACAAGCACATTTTTATTTTGTAACGCAAACTGTTCCGCAACGGCAAGCGCTATATCCGGCACCATAAGACATTCAACAGTAGGATCTGACGCGGTATGTATGAACATTACGGTACGTGAAAGCGCCCCGCCTGACTCAAGTGTATTTTTAAAAAAGATATAATCGTCAAATTTAAGCCCCATACCGCCTAAAATGATTACATCAACTTCGGCTTGCATCGCTATACGAGCAAGCAATTCATTGTAAGGCTCCCCTGAAATCGAAAAAATCGGCAACTTCTGCGATACAACAAGCGTATTGAATACGTCTATCATCGGAATACCGGTACGAATCATATTACGCGGAACAATGCGCTCAGCTGGATTTACTGAGGGACCGCCAATATTTATAAGATTTTCATGAAGCTCCGGCCCGTTATCACGCGGTTTTCCCGAACCGGTAAATACACGCCCCATCAGATTTTCAGAAAACGACACCTCCATAGGATGCCCCAAAAAGCGCACGGTATCGCCTGTAGAAATACCGCGGCCGCCCGCAAATACCTGCAACGAAACAAGATCTCCGGACAATCTGTTTACCTCAGCAAGTGAAGTACCAAAAGACGTGTCAACTTCCGCTAAATCACCGTAGCGGACATCTTCTGCCCGGACGGTAATAACGTTTCCTGTAATTGATTCTATTTTACTATAAACTTTTTTCATCGTGCCCGTCCCTATGCCAATAATTTTTCCGCTTCGGCGTCTATTCCGGCGGACGATTCTTTAATATTATTCATCATATCATTCTCTAAAGTCTTAAATCGATCACCTTTAAACTCTGAGAAGTTATAATCTATAAACTGCTGCCGCAGTTTTGCAAACCACGACCGCGCAGTATCCTTTTCCTTAAAGGTAAATTTCGCGCCTAAAATACGCATCAAAATATCAAACACATATTTTTGCCGATCGGGACTTGCCGCCTGATCAACTTCATCAAACGAATTCTGCTGAAGATAAACTGAATCAAGCAAATCACCTTTAAGATAAATCATATAGTCTTCTATACTCGTACCTTCTTCACCAACGACCTTCATCATCTGTTCAACTTCCGTACCTCGTGTTAAAAACCGCCGTGCGTAGGCCACGCGCTCTGGATCAATAATACCGCCGTATTTCGACCATGATTCTAATGGATGAATCGCCGGATACTTACGCGCATCAGAACGCTCGCGCGATAAACCGTGAAACGCGCCCACAACTTTTAATGTAGCCTGTGTAACCGGCTCCTCAAAGTTACCGCCAGCAGGCGATACGGTGCCGCCTATCGTTACCGAACCCTTAGACCCGTCACGTAACCTTACAACGCCGGCACGTTCGTAGAACGATGCGATTGTTGACTCAAGATAGGCGGGAAAGGCCTCTTCACCAGGTATTTCTTCCAAACGCCCCGACATCTCGCGCAAGGCCTGCGCCCAGCGGGATGTCGAATCGGCAAGCAGCAGAACATTAAGGCCCATCTGCCTGTAATATTCGCCCAGCGTTACAGACGTATAAAGCGATGCCTCGCGCGCGGCGACCGGCATCGATGACGTATTACAAATGATAACAGTACGTTCCATAAGCGAGCGTCCTGTTTTTGGATCGATTAGTTCAGGAAACTCTTTTAGAACTTCAACTACTTCGCCCGCGCGCTCACCGCAGGCGGCTATAATAACGATGTCAACTTCAGCGTTACGTGACGTACAATGCTGCAATACCGTTTTTCCCGCGCCAAATGGGCCCGGTATACAATAAGTACCGCCAAGCGCCACAGGGAAAAACGTATCAACAAGCCTAAGCTGGGTAACCATCGGTTTTTCAGGTCTATAGCGTTCCTCAAAACAATCAATAGCGCGCTTTACAGGCCAGAAAAAACTCAAGCTAAGGCTGGTTTCCTCGCCGGATTCATCGGCAACTACGGCAACTGTATCGCGCAGCTTATAATTTCCCGCTCCTTTTATTGACTTGACCGTGTATGTTTTATACATATTGAACGGAACCATAATCCGGTGAGTAAAAATACCTTCCGGCACCGTACCTAGCGCATCACCGCGCCTTACAGTCTGGCCAACACTTGCTACAGGCGTAAACGCCCATTCCTTATCAAGAGGAAGCGGATCAAGATACACACCACGCTCAAGAAAGTAACCCGTCTTCTTTGCAAGGTCTGGAAGCGGATTTTGCAATCCGTCAAAAACTTGTCCCAGAAGTCCCGGCCCAAGTTCAATAGCAAGCATATTCCCGCTAAATTCCACTGAGTCGCCAATACTAATACCGCGTGTCATCTCGAATACTTGCAGGGAACAGAGATCCCCTTTAATGCGGATAACTTCGCTCTTCAATTTTTTGTCGCCGAGTTGTATGTAACCGACCTCGTTCATGGACACCTGTCCGTCAAAACGAACATTGACCATATTTCCGTTCACTGCGGCAACAACACCTTTTGTTCCAATCATTTCGGTTCTCCGTTAGACGCCCGCTTTTGGGGCATTCTCAATTATTCCGGCGTATAACGCCTTATATTCAGCGAAACCTTCTTCCACTTTGAAAGAAGACCATCGCTCCATGAGCCTGAGTTTAAGAAGGTACGCATAAATCGTATTAACGCCAAAGTAGTCTGTTCCAACAAGACTTTCAACGGCATTCCAACGCCCTCTATCTATAAAAAGCTCCGCCTCAAGAGGATTCTCCATTGCAAATGCGGCTTTGGCCTGAACCTCCGCATCCGCCGGATCATGGGAAACCTCAAGAGGTGCATCACGTTTCTGCTTCGCAGACCGGGACCACGCCAGCGACAACGCAAGAGTCCGCTCCCGTTGCAGCCATTCATTGATAAAAACAGATTTTGTACGTGGAATTTCTTCAAAATCACAAATACCAAATGCGCAATAGGGAAGCAATGCCGCATCGTCTTTGCTCAAAGAACTGCCGCATAACTCCAAGAAAGCCCCTGACGTAACAGGCGGCTGCTGTCCGTACGTAAGATACGGAAGCTGCGATACAAGAAAATAGTACGCCACGTCCTATATTCCTTTAGCCGCTGATTTTAAGGTCTCAGCAAGACGGGGATTAACATAACCTGAAAGAAGTTCCGCAACCGATTCTGCGGAAAAATCATAGTAGGCAGAACCATCCTTTTCACCAATCCTAAAACCGCCGGCAAGGTTTTTTCCCGCCTTAAGTTCAACGCCTCTACTTATCTCTGTAGAAAGCGCCGATTTCGACCATTCTTCAAGTGTTTTAAGCTGAGACTCGCCCAAAATAACGTTAAGACCGCCTTTTTCTTGAGACCACTTCCTAACAACTTCGGGAATTACCGATTTCAAAACTTCACCATCGTAGGCTTTTGACGTTTCTCTAGCGATAATTTTGCTTAAAAGCCCTTCAATTTCCGTTTTGAAGGCCAAAATAAGATTCCGCGAAGCCTGCTCAACAGCGGCTATACCAGCTTTTTCCGTGCGTTCAGCATCAGCTTTACCTTTAGACACAATGTCGGCAGCCTCTTTATTGGCGGCGTCAATAATACGTTTAGCGTCTGACTCGGCGGCGCTCTTTATCCGCGCTGCTTCTTCACTTGCGGACTCAATACCGTCCTTCTTTATTTTTTCAATTAGTTCCTGAAGTTGGATATCCATAAGCTCCTCGTTTTTTTTATGTTATCACAAATTACCGAAATAATGCAAGCCCCCTAACACGACCCGGCAAAGATGCTCCGCCGCATATTAAAGATACCCGCAACAACGGTTTATAATGATTCTATCGCATATTAAAATTTATGTCAATATTCCTAAACTGAAAGCCGTTACCGCGCAAACTGCGCCGCCTACGGAAATATTCCACGGCTTTTTTTTGCTTTGCTTAACCGGTAAAGCGCCTGCATATTTGCAGCCAGTCTGAACGAAACTTTTTGTTCTTTAACGATCCGCAAAATCTGATTAAAGCTGCGCACCATAACGTTTCTCAGCGTTTCATTGACCTGATCTTCATCCCAAATAAGATTTTGGATATTCTGCACCCATTCAAAATACGAGACGATCACACCGCCGGCATTGGCGAGAATATCGGGAATTACGGTAACGCCGTTTTTATCAAGGATGGCGTCAGCTTCGACAGATGTAGGGCCGTTAGCGCCTTCGACAATCAGCTTTGCTTTTACGGCAGCGGCGTTACCGGCGGTAATTTGATTCTGAAGGGCGCACGGAACGAGGATATCACAGGCGCAGGTAAGCAGTTCGGCATTGCCGATCTTTTTTGCGCCTGTTTCGGAATAATCGTCGAGATGCTTGGCTTTCTGAAGCAGCGCGGGAACGTCAAGACCGCTTTCTTTATAGAAGCCGCCGGTACTTCCGCTTACAGCGACTACCTTGTAACCGGCCTCGTGGAAAAGCCGTGCAGCGATGCCGCCGACATTACCCAAGCCTTGCACGGCGATACGAAGATTTGAGGCGTCGATTTGCAGGTATTTCACGGCCTCGTCCGTAACAATGCATACGCCGCGTCCTGTGGCCTCAGTTCTGCCAAGAGAGCCGCCTATCTCAAGCGGCTTACCGGTAACAACGCCATGGACGCTGTACCCTTTGAAGATGCTGTACGTATCCATGATCCAACCCATGATTTCAGGGCCTGTATTAACGTCTGGAGCGGGAATATCCCGTTCCGGCCCGATGATGGGGAGAATCATTGCGGTAAAGCGGCGGGTAAGCCGTTCTAGTTCATCTTTTGAGAGCTCCGCCGGATCGACTTTTACGGCGCCTTTCGCACCGCCGTAGGGTATATCAACAACAGCGCACTTCAAGCTCATCCATGCGGCGAGTGCTTTTACCTCATCCATATCAACGTCAGGATGATAGCGGATACCGCCTTTACACGGCCCGCGCGAGCTTGAATGCTGGACGCGGTAGCCTTCGAATACTTTAATTTTGCCGTCATCCATTTTGACAGGAACAGCGACTTTCAATTCACGTTCAGGATATTTTATAGCTTCGTAATCATTCTGCTGAAGACCAAGTTTCCGCGCGGCGGCCTCAAGAACTTCAAGCATATTTTCATACGGATTATAAGCACACATAAATGCCTCCACATTAACTCCTCCTTTATATCGGCACAATGGGCGCAATGGTTTTGCATGAGTTACAGGCGCAGGGGATATTTATACAGTTGGATTTATCGTTTAGGGCGGAACTAACCGCATAACGCATAAATTTGTATTGCGCCCCGCAACGCCCCAGCCGGACTCCGCAGCGGCGGGCGGAGGATATGATGTGATTTATTGTGAATAAAGGTATTTTACTTGTGGACAACTTGTGATTTCAGCAGAACTGCACGCCATCCGTGCTCTATTTGCCGCCGCGCGCCGCCGTCTGAACACAGCCTGTAATAGCCTGAATACCGCTCGAAACAGGCTGAATACAGCTTGAAAAGACATTCGCGCCGTCCGTTCTGGACAAGCTGTGATTTGCTGTGAACAACTCCCGTCTTGCTGTGGACGGCTGGTTCTTCCTTGTGGATAACCTGTGATTTCCTGTAGCCGGCACGCGGCGAACAGCCGCATTTCAGCGCGCTGTTCGCCGCGCCGCTTTCAGAGCGAAAACGGCAGGCGGACGATAACCACGCCCGACCCGCCGGCATGACCGTTATCGCTCGTGCCTGTCGCGCCGGCGCCGCCGCCGCCTGTTCCCGCCGCGCCGTCATATTTTGTCGCGCCGCCGCCATGAGAGGCCGTCCCGTGTTTTGACGGAACATTATAGCTGCTATTGCCGCCGCCCGCGCCTGTTGCGCCGCCGCCGCCGTAACCTTTTGGCGCGCCGGAAATGCCGAGCGTTACGCCCGCGCCGCCATTTCCGGCCATACCGTCTCCGATAGCCGCCGCAGCCGGAGAAGACGCGCCCGCGCCGCCGCCGCCTGTCGCCTTGGCGCTGCCGGCGGCGCCTGAGGGATTACCTTGTCTCGGCGTAACGTTTTTTGCAGGGCCTGCCGCCGCGACAATCCACGAGCCGCCGCCGCTGCCGCCTTCGCCGCCGGTATGTACGCCGCTCCCCAAATTGCCGCCGCCGCCCCCGCCGCCGTAAGCAGTCAGCGTTTCGCCTGCCGGCCCGAACTCCGAATTAACGCCTGCGCCGCCGCTCCAACCGGCAGTTGTATTCACGCCGCCTTTGCCGGCCTTCACCGCGTATGCGATTTCCGGCAGGAACGTGAAGCTTTCTCCGGCTCTGGTAAAGTTTGCGGGCGAATCAACCGGCGGCCGTCCGTAATAGATAACGCCGCCCGCGCCACCGCCCGCCGCCCAGTTGCCGGTCTCGTTATTTATATCGCCGCCGGCGCCGCCGCCTGCCACAATAAGGAGTTCGCCGTCCCCGCCGCAGTCCTCGTTCACCGTAAAGGTGTACGCGGTCTGCCCGCCGGTATCCGCCGCCGGCTTGTACTCAAACGTGTGTATTTCATCATGGGTCGCGCCGTCAAACGTAATCTCGCCGCCTTGCGCCATAGTCTTATTCCACAACGTTATCGTATAGACGGACTTCTTCGTTCCGTCAGCGTTGGATACGGTTACTTTCTTTAGAATCTTTTCTCCAAGTACGGCGGGGATTGGGGCGCAAGGAACGCCGCCGGTTATTTCAACGGAGGACGGGTCTTCGTCCCCGAGGTCCGCGCCGCCTTCAGGTCCGCCGTCCCAGTCCGTCATCACGACCGAAAAACCTGCCGCCGCCGCCGCGCTTATCACGAAATCCGCGCCGCCGGTATAATCGTAGCCGGGAACAGCCGCCGTGTAATCCATTATATTGGAAGCAAAGCGCGGCGAAATCAGGTTGTCGCCGCCGGCGCTGACCGAAAACGCGCTCAAAACGACTCCGGGCGTGGGTTTTCGCGCAGGTTTGGGCGCATCGCCTTCCGATTCGCCGGCAATCGTACAAGCCGCCGCCATCCAAACTGCCGCCGCGCCAAGGAGCGCGAAAGCCGCCGCGCGGCCCCGCACCGCCCGCTTCGGCGCAGCCGTTCCGTCCGCACATGCGAATTCTTGGTGATTATTCATAGTCAATCCTCTCTTGCTATTAGAAAATATACGCATAGTATCGGTGAAAAGCAGGCGCGTTTCAAGTCTTCGCCGCGCCGCAGATACCGCAGTGGGCGCGGCTTTCGCGCCGTGCGTATCTGCTGAAAACTTCGCCCAGAGATTTGGAAAAATCTCCCGCATCTCGTGAAAAAATCTCCCGCATCTCCTTCTCACGAGATGCGCATCTCGTGAGAAGATCTCCCAATGATTTTGCAAAACCGCCCAGTGATTTTGCCGCGCCGTGCGGCGAGCCGAAGACCGCCTACACAGCGCGCGTGTAAAAAGCGGCGTGCGGTCAGCGGGCGGCCGTGGCTTGTGATGACGCGCGCTTTGGCGTGGCCGTACTTGACGCACGCCGATGCCGCCCGCACGCCGCTTTTCACACGCGCGCCCCGCCGTCTTCCCGCGCCGCCGTGCGATGCCGCCATTCGCCCCAGACTTCCGGCCATTCTTCCCTGACAACTGATAACCGGCAACTGACAACTGTCCACTGTCCACTGCCCACTACCCATTCTTCCCTGAAATCTGGAATTGCAAATTCCTGCGCATAATGATACGATAGCGGCGGACGGCGGGTTTGCCGCTCGGCGTTGAATTATAAAAGGAGTTTTTATGAGTGATGTAAAGAACAAGGGTTTTTTAGGCTGGTATTTTAACTGTAATCTGCTCTACCGGATTCTGACGGGGCTGGTAATCGGCGCGGTTCTGGGGCTGGTTTTTAAGGAAGAAATACTATGGATTTCGCCTTTCGGCGATTTATTCGTCCGGCTGCTCAAAATGGTTATGATGCCGATTATTCTTTCTACGATGATAACCGGAGCTTCCTCGGTCAGTCCGGCGAATCTTGGCAGAGTCGGTGTCCGAATCGTTGCAATCTATATGCTAACGTCGGTATTCGCCGTGCTTATCGGTTTAGGGATGGGCTTTCTGTTTCATCCCGCGGCGGAACTGTCGAATTACGCTGACGCTGCGGAACAGGCGGCGCAGACTCCCTCTGTCGTCAAAACGCTGCTCGCTATCGTTCCGGCGAACTTTGCGGACGCCGTGGTTAAAGAATCGATACTCGCCGTAATCTTCTTCGCGCTCGCGTTCGGCATAAGTCTCTCGTTTCTTCGCATCTCGGACAACGAGCGGATAAAAAACGCCGCCGATACGTTGTTCCACGTCTTCGAAGCGGTCTCTGAGGCGATGATGCTGCTGGTGCGCGGCGTCATGGAATACGCCCCTATCGGCGTACTGGCTCTCGTGGCGACCGTCTTTGCAACAAACGGCTCCAAAGCGATAGGTTCGCTCGGCATGGTAATTGCCGCGGCCTTTACCGGCTACGCGATTCATATCATCATCGTATACTTCGGCATCATAAAACTTTCAGGTTTAAGTCTGCGCCGGTTCATAAAAGAAGCGAAAAACCCATTCATCACAGGATTCGTAACAAGAAGCTCCAACGGCACGCTGCCCGTTACCATACAAGCGGCAAACAACCTCGGCATTCCGCGCGAGGTATACTCGTTTTCACTGCCGCTGGGCGCGACAATCAATATGGACGGCACGGCGGTGTATCAGGGCGTCTGCGCGACGTTCATCGCGCTCTCCGTCTGGGGACACGGCTTCTCTCCCGAACAAATGGGCGTCATCGTACTGACCGCTTCCCTCGCGTCAATCGGAACAGCCGGCCTTCCGGGCGCCGGCGTTATCATGCTCTTGATGGTTCTTGACTCCGTTGGCATTCCGATTACCTCAGGAAGCATGGCCGCCGGCGCGTACGCAATGATTCTCGGCATTGACGCAATCCTCGACATGGGACGAACCGCCCTGAACGTTACCGGAGACCTCACCTCCACAGCCGTAGTCGCAAAAAGCATGAAGCTGCTCGGCCCAGACAAACAAACATAGCGTACAAAGCCACAGGCGCGTTTCAATCCGGCGGCGGGCGCGCTCCCCGGAACGCGCCTGTGGAATACGCCTTTGAGATAATCTTAAGAAAGCCGCCCGCCCCCTCTTGACAACGCCCCCCCGTTAAAATAAAGTACCCGCACTATGAAAAAACTAAAGATATTGATGCTCTTATCAGCATTGTGTTTGCCGGCAACCCTGCTTTATTCTCAGGCAGATGCCGCTAAGGAGTCCAAAACCGAAGAAACCGGTGAGGACGCAAAGAAAAAGGAGTCCTCTTTCAAATGGCCGTCTTTCATGACGACTGAAGGCGCGGACGTTTCAACGGGATTTAGGCGGCAGCGTCTCTTTGAATTGAGTTTTTCCCAAGTCGATCTGGGAATCTCCAATTCGTGGTTCGGCATATCTGAGCTAATGGATGTGGCCGGCGGCATAACCGGCACCAGCGACAAAGAGTTCAGCATAGATACCTACCTGAAGCGAGGCGATTTATCTTTCGAGCTTGGTATTTTTGTAAATCCCGTAAGCGTAAGAACACGAATAGGAAGCCTTATCACGCTTGATTTGGGTACAAGTTTCGATTCAAACATATACTTTCATACGTCCGATGACACAATCAGCTCACTCAAGAAAATGACTGAACTGGGCAATAGCCTCAGCGAATTCAGTTCGCTTGGCAGCTTAAAAGGCGACTTCATCGTAGCGGCAAGCGCGTTCGGCGCAATAACCGCC
This sequence comes from Spirochaetaceae bacterium, assembly GCA_031280035.1. Taxonomy (GTDB): domain Bacteria; phylum Spirochaetota; class Spirochaetia; order Treponematales; family Breznakiellaceae; genus JAIRPU01. Next base: position 28,848 of record JAITHJ010000016.1, read on the forward strand.
GGCGTTGAAAAGAAATTCCTCAACGATAAGCTCTGGGTAAGAGCGGCGCCTTCCGCATACGTACCTGTCCTTTATATGCCCAAAGACGACAGCAAACTGGAGGGAGGTTATACTGACGGCAGAAAATGGTATGAGCTTAAAGGAAGCGCTAATATGGAAGCGTGGTACGCAGACCTCAGCAATATGGCCGCCGGTCTTGACCTTGCGCTCGAAGGCCGTTATGCACTATGGCCTGTATTTGATGCGGGCGCGTCTGTCGAGAATATTCCCGTTGTTCCGGCCTTTATGCACAAACGAAAAGGATACGAACTTACCGTAGATTTCAAGCTGCCCAATCCAGACCCCGTCGTCTGGGGTCCAACGCCGCCGGATCCCGGTAGTATAACAATGGATTACTCGTTTAAGGACAAAGACGGCCATGATGCAAAAAAAGCTGTTTTACGTCCGACACGGTTTAATTTTTATGGAATAGTAAAGCCGTTCAAAAGCAAATTCGTAATTATAAGGCCGGACGTTGGCTTCTCGGTCAATACGGTTGCCGCCGCCGCTACTTTTAACTGGGGGCTTGGAGGGCAAGTCAACCTGCCGTTGATTCTTTCGGTAGCCGCAGGCACCAAACTCTTTGAAGAAGTCTGGAGCAATTATCTCTCGCTGATATTTGATCTGGGCCTATTTGAAGTCGATGTAGGCGCTGCATTACGCGGCACTACCTTTGTCAGCAGTTGGGTGGGCAGAGGCGCAGAATTCTCTGTAGGATTCAAAAGCGGCTTGTAAACGCATATCCAAAAAACCAAAAAAAATCCCGCTTTTTGCGGGATTTTTTTTAACGGTTTTATTTTAGAACGGTTCTAATAATGGATCGCCGGCAAAATAAGAAGACGCTTTAAAATTTTGTCTGTTATTGAATATCATAAAATCAACAACCTGAGAACGCTTTTTTCCGTAAGTTACCGAAACCGAATGTCTGCCATTGGAAAGCCTCCATCCAAATTTCCCGCCGGGCGGAAGTTTACCGCGTTTTCGTCCATCAACAAAAACATACATTGACCCGGATAAACCATCAATTCTGGTAACAATTACCGCGCTAATGTTGCTGTTTTCAAACAAGTCCCCGCCTCCTGCTGAAGAACAATCACTCAGCAAGAAAACAAAAAACAAACTCAATACCGCAATAAACGGCAATTTCTTTAACACCACCGAACCTCTTTATTAAAATAACATTATTCAATTTTCGGCATTCTTTACCAAAAACTGTAAAAAACAGACTTGAACCCGTTAGGTATTTACACGCTCAACATATTCATTGGTTTCTGTATTGACAAGAATCTTTTCGCCCTGTTTTATAAAAAGCGGTACGCGCACAACAAGCCCCGTTTCTGTTGTAACGGGTTTTGTCGCGCCGGAGACCGTATCGCCTTTTACATAATTTTCGCTTTCAGCAACGGTAAAAACCACTTTATACGGTATCTTAATATCAATAACCTTATCTTCCCAAATAGTAAGTTCGTAATTATGTTCTTCCTGAAGATAAAGCTTTTTATCTTCCATGTCCGCTATAAGCACTTCATATTGATCATAAGACTCGTTGTCCATAAAATGATACGCATTTTGGTCGGCGTATTGATACTGACACACCCGCATATCAACCTGAGCATCCTCAACTTCTTGCTGAGTAGGTATTGTCAAATTTAAAACCGAACCGTCTTTTATACTTTTCATCTTGACACGCGCAATAGCCGTTCCTTTACCCGGTGTATGAAATTCCCGTTCTACAACAAGAAAGGGCTGTCCCTTTTGCAGTAAACACGTTCCTTTTACAATATCAACGCCTCGAATCATATTTTCCTCGCTTGCTATTGATATAACTTTTCAATTACTTTGTCAAGACAGACTCTAAACGAACTCTAACAAAGGCTGTTGACTATAACGCGCTTGAGGCTTAATATAAGAGTATGACTGAAGTTCTTTCGCAGGATGAAATAGACCAGCTTTTAACCGCGATAAATGCGGGTGAAACAGAGACCGAGGAATTTAAACCCGCGGCTGATACTCGCAAGATAAAAATATACGACTTCAAACGGCCTGATAAGTTCTCGAAAGAACAAATCCGCACCGTTCAAATTATGCATGAAACTTTTGCGCGCCTTACTACAACAGCGCTCTCGGCTAATTTGCGGAGCATGGTACACGTTCATGTCGCATCCGTAGACCAGCTTACTTACGAGGAATTTATACGCTCTATTCCTACGCCGACAACGCTGGCCATTATCAACATGGATCCATTAAAAGGCAACTCCGTTCTGGAAATTGATCCGGCAATAACGTTTTCCATTATTGACAGGCTTTTTGGCGGTACAGGCGAGGGAACAAAAACCCAGCACGAACTTACCGATATTGAACAATCGGTAATGGAAGGCATCATCGTGCGTATTCTTGGTAATATGAGAGAAGCATGGGCGCAGGTTATTGATCTTCGACCGCGTCTTGGGCAAATCGACACGAATCCTCAATTTGCCCAGATTGTACCGCCGACAGAAATGGTCGTGCTCGTTACACTGGAAACTAAAGTTGGTGAAGTCGAAGGCATGATGAATTTCTGTATTCCCTATCTTACTATTGAGCCAATTATTGGCAAGCTTTCGGCGCAGTTCTGGTATTCATCGGCACGACAGACGGCAAACACTGAAAACTTGAATGTACTCAAGGATAAACTCTACACTGTCGATGTAAACGTAACAGCAGAGATTGGGAAAATACAAGTTCCTGTACGCGACGTGCTTGCGCTCAGGGCGGGAGATGTGGTTCAATTATATAATGTACGAGTCGGAGACCCGTTCTCTGTAAATGTTGGTAGTAAGCCAAAATTTCTATGCCGGCCCGGTGTTGTCGGCAAGAAAATGGCTGTTCAAATAATAAAAAAAATGGCGGACATCGAGCAAGAAGACATCGAAGAGTTCGTTGCTGAAGGGGAGGAATTATTATGAGTGACGGCGCTCTTTCTCAGGCCGAAATCGACGCGCTGCTATCCGGCGGTAGTTCAGGAGGCGGCGGGGCTGCTCCAACAAACGGTAATGGAGCAAAAGTAATAGAAGGATTTCTTACCAGTACGGTAGATTCTCTTTCATCGAATCTTTCAATGATGACCGGTGGAACGGTAACGTTTTCCGCGCCGGTAGTCAAAAGCACTGACCGCGATACTTTTTTAGGCGAATTGCCTGATACGGTAACCGCAATAAAAATCGATTTTACGGCAGGTTTTCCCGGTGAACATTGTTTCTTGATGCCGGAAGAATTTGCCAAAGGCATTGCCAGCCTTATGAATAAAGAAGAAAACATAACTTTAGATGAGATGGCAATGTCTGTAATTGGTGAAGTTGTTTCACAAATATCCGGTACACTGATTACCGCGCTTACAAATAAAACAGGGAATAAATCTATAGCGGTAAATCCACCGGAAGCGGCCAATTTACCAAAAGCCGCTGCGGCATTGCCGGCAACTATGGCTGTTGCCGCTTATAAAATTAACCTTGGCGAGGCTGAACATACAGTCTGGGAAGTATTTGGTCCGGCTGTTTCAACAGGTATAATACAGGCGCTGTCATCTACACCCTCTGGGGGAAGCGCAGGAGCAGGCATGGGCATTCCGCCGCTTAGTTCGATGGGAGGCATGGTCGGCGGTCAGGGCAGCATAATGAGCGGCGTAAATGCAACAACTCCCAATATGCAATCAGTCCAGTTCCCAAATCTAAACAGCACCATGACGCCTCATGAACAGGGAAATATCGGTCTTTTAATGGATGTATTCATGGAAATGACCGTCGAACTTGGCAGGACGCGCAAACTTATAAAAGAAATTTTACTTATGGGTGAAGGCACAATTATAGAGCTAGATAAACTTGCGGGTGAACCTGTTGACATACTTGTAAACCATAAGCTCATTGCCAAAGGTGAAGTTGTTGTTATTGATGAAAATTTTGGTGTGCGTGTAACGGAAATCGTCTCTCCAGCGGAACGTATGCCTAATATGAGCTGATTTTCTCTTTTGTTTTATTGTTACGCACATAAAAAAAACCGCCATCTTGGCGGTTTTTTTTATGTTGTTAAGATGGCGATACCGCCATCTTTTATCCTACCAGTCGTCCTTAGGATCATCAGGATCACGATTGCCTTCCGCAAAAAGATCGGTAATCGCACGTAAATCATCCAAATATACGTAATAAGAACCATAAGCTTCCATCGGATCAACATCAATTCTAAAACCTATAACGTTGACTCCTCCATTGGAACTATAATGATAATCATTCTGGATTATGCCGTTATCACCATTGGCCTGCTGCGGCGGAATTGAAACCGACATTTTTTTCCAGCCTTGAAAGTTCAGCCTTCCCATATATAGTTCGAAATAGCGGCCCCTTGAATCCGTAATTAAAAGACTAAGCCTATGATTATAGTTACGTCCCGCAATCCATACGGAAATAGTCTTTGAAATTCCCTCAACAGGAATTGGGCGTACTGAGTTTATATAAATACTCGAATGACCTCTGCGAAGAAAGTCTACTCTAACGCCATAAACTTTATCATCATTTAAATTAAGCGCCTCTTCACCTGGTATAGGCTGTTTTGCCAAAGGACCGCCGTTAAAAAGCTTTCCCATAGAAAATCCAGAGTCGGTAGAAATGTACACATTCCAATAACCCTCTTGTTCAAATTTATCTATAGAAACTTCCCGCAACGCTTGTTGAGGAAGGCCGCCAGCCACACTGGAATCTGGCGAACCGATTTCAGGCGTTTGCGCCGAAACCAAACTTACGCTAACCAACGTAAAAATAATAGCTAAACACTTTTTCATTTATCTGCCTCCTGCCTTATTGATTAGCCGTGCCCGACCATAGTTTTGTCGTGTTCTTCGGATCAGCCAGTTCATCGCCATCATAAATTGTCTCGTAAACATCGGAAAGTACTTTCAACTGAGTAAGATACACATAGAAAGGGACAATTTTTGTTATTTTCCCAGCCTTATCTCTTTCAATATCAACATACGTGCGTTCACGAGGATCAGTCCAAAGCCTGAATTTTACAAAAGTTGATGCATGGGTTGAACGCGGAATAATATTGGATACCATTGGAATACCCGATGGAATTGCACTGCGAAGATTTCTCCAGCCGGTGAATTTAAGATTACCCATTGAAATCGTGTGAATTACCCCCCGGTTATCACGGATATACGCTTCCAATGTGTAATTCAGGTTGGATCCCCATACCCAAATGTCGATAAAACGAGTCCGCCCTAAAAGCGGAATCTCCGCCGGATTCCCGTCAGGATCATCAGTGAGCGTTGGATAAATATCTATCCAGTTAAAACCCTGCCTATCAAAGGCTCCCTGAATACCAAGACTCTTCGCCCCAGCTTCACCGGCGGCGCGGGTAAGCGCCATCGGGGCAGAACTAATCACATTAACCACAGGAAAACTTTGGTCAGCGATTTTTGTAATAAACCTACTCGCCACAGTTTTCCACGTGTAGTGATATTCCTCACCGTCCACCACATACGGAGTTCCATCGAATTTCTCAAGAATTCTGGACGACATTTCTACGGTACTGCCATCGCCAAAGGCCGGCAGAATTATCAAATTTGCCAAGACAACAAGGAAAATGACTTGCAAACTCCCTTTTTTCATATGAGTCTCCTCTCTACTCTCAATCAAGAAAATTATAGTAGAATACAATAATTTTGTCAAACCCTCAATTCTTTGAGAGTATGCCCAAATTACTTGATTATCGGCCAAAAAGAAAAAAAGATAAAGTATCTTTAATAAATTATTTGAAAAAAGATTTTTTGTGAGATGATGACCGCGTGCAATACGGCAGCGTACTTGTCAACGTACTCTATATCCGTTTATCATAGAAGAAAGTGAACAGATTTAAAACGGACTCGGCGCTGGTATTGCGTACGAAACATACGGGCGAATCTAACCGTGAAGCGTATTTTCTTACGAGCAGCGCAGGTATTATACGCGCTGTGGTTTATGGAGGCCCCAAAAGCAAACTTCGTTCCTTCGTATCGCTCTTTCACTCAGGAGTACTCTATCTTTATCACGACCCTGTACGGGATAGTTATAAAGTTACCGATTTTGACGTTGAAGTATGGCGGCCAGGAATACGTGAAAGCTACGAACGTACAATAACCGGCGCGGCAATAGCCGAAACAATTCTTGCCGGACATGGCGGCGGCGTAAGCTGGCGGGAGGCGCTGGTCATGGCAAATACATCTCTTAACGCACTGGAAATAGCGGATACAACAGTAACAAACCGTATCTTTGTACATTTTCTCTGGAAATGGGCTGAAATTCTTGGCGTACGCCCTGAAAACAGCAGTGAAATCACACTGCGGCATCCAGGCGCACTGCAATGGTTGAATAAAGCTGATTTACTGGAGCCTTCAATGATGATTCATCACGAATCAGATGAATTATCTTTACGCTATGCAAAAAAGATCTGCACAGAAATTCTAACGTCCGCGCTGGGAAGGAAATTGTCGGGTTGGACTGCACTATGAATCGCCGCACAATAACTCCGTTTTTAATAGCGGCTATTTTATCCGTATCTTGCGCGACAGGTCCAAAAAATTTTAAAAAGCAGCTTTCTGGAACGCTAACCGAATTCGGTCTTTTCCAGCAAGACGCATTGTGCTACGGTTATATCAAGAAAACAACCGGTAAGGAAATGTGGGATTCATTCCTTTCAGATTTTCATTTCAATGAAAATATTAAACGTTTTGTAATTGATAAAACGAATGAAATTTTCTATGCGGTTTACAAAGATGAAGACAGGTACAGCCTGTCACTCTTGCTGCGCGGGAAAGGTTATCCTGCGTTGAAAATATCTACGGCGCTTAACTTTAGTTCAGAATGGCGCAAAATTAAAACAAAAAAAGCCGGTGCGTATTGGAAATCAAAAACCAATAACAGCGCGATCGCTGTAAGAAGCAATGCGCTGCTCATCTTATTCGGTAACATACCGGATGACTGCGAATACGCAAAAATGCCGCCAGATTTTGAGGAATTTCAAAAAAATGCAGCGGCGGCGGGATGGATGCCATCGGATTCTCTGCTCAACAACACTTTGCGGGAATTCAATGTTCCGTTAAAACTTCCCATGCAGAATATGTCATTCGCCGTATTTCGCCGTGAACGGGGATTTGAAACGATTTTCAAAATTGACGCCCCAAATGAATCCCAAGCAAAACTTATTGCAAGTATTTTTACCATCATGCGCAATAATAAGGATTCGATGTCTTCTTTACTGGCGGACTATTTTCTTGCAAATCCGGCGCAGATAACCGGAAAATCAGTAATTATCACCACTGCCCCAATGAGTGCAGAACACGCTACTGGACTTATGAACCTATTTTTGTTAGAATCAGGCATCGGTTTATATGCGGAGAAATAAATTCAGTAAAACTGAAATCGAATCAATCCTGCGGCAAACCACTATATTAAAAAGAAAAATGACAGGAAATCAGTATGCCTACGTATGAATACGAATGTGAAAAATGCGCTCAGACATTTGAAGCGTTTCAAAGCATGAATGACGCGCCAATTGAAACCTGCCCAAAATGTAATGGCAAAGTGCGGCGAATTGTATCCGGCGGGGCTGGCATCATCTACAAAGGGAAAGGGTTTTACACAACCGATAAAACATCAAACGAAAAAAAAGAAGCCGCGGAAAAAAAAGAAGCCGCGCCTTGCCCTGCAAAAGACTCAAAACCCGCCTGCGCCCATTGTCCTTCGGCAGCCCACTGAAAATCTAGCGGCCGCTTTAGTTTCTAAAGACGATGAAAAACGGGATTCAAAAGAAACCGCGTTTCTTTTGCAATAACTGCGGGACGGAAGTCGCCTCAAACACAAATAGATGCCCTACGTGCGGCAGATATTTCTCTGCCGTACGCTGTCCAAAATGCGGTTTTTCTGGAGATGATTCTACCTTTACGAACGGCTGTCCCTCCTGCGGATATTCACGGCAACGCCCCGCAACAGAAAGAGCCGGATCGTCCCACAAAAAAACTGATCCTGCCCCTTGGCTCTATATTGCAGCCACAGGACTCTTAATATTACTACTCAGCATTCTGCTTTTCAGTATTCGCTAAGCCTAATCGTGTCCTGGATTCGCGCCAACCCGCTTAATCGCCGTACTTACCACGCTTTTAAGCTGAGCGGCATACTTAGGATCACTAACACCATCAGACTGATATATGCTTCCCAAAAGAGAACAACGATAACGCGGCTGAAGCGCGTTCAACGCCATTGCCGCCATGTCAAGAACGCAGTCGTTGCAAACGCATATCTGTTGTTCATGCTCCGACAGCTGACGGCCAAGTTCCTCAATTACAAGCCGACGGCCCTCGTCAACGAGAAACTCAAAATCATAGTTATTTATATCAAATTCCATAGTAAGCTCCTTCATTAGATAACGGCATATGCCGCATTTCGTATAAATTTTATTATACCCGCCGAAAATCATTAGTCAACAGCCCTGCGAAAAAAACATGCGCCGGTTTTGCCGGACAGTCAATTGTCCGCGTTTTGCCAGATGCAGTACAGATTGATTTTTTTGCGTATCCGGTTTATAGTTTTTTATGCGATACGCCTATCAAATACCTGACGAACGAATTTATCATTACACATGCCGTAAAACGCCATTGCCGGTTACTATCGACGGCAATTTGGACAAACCGGTGTGGCAAGCCGCCGAAAAATCCCGCGCATTTGTAGATCTTGTAACCGGAGAAACTGCTTTCTTAGATACGCGAATGGCCGGCCTTTGGGACAATGAAAATCTTTACATTGCATTCTGGCTGCAAGAACCGGACATACGCGCGGTTCTGACCAAACGTGATTCTTTTATTTGGTACGAAAATGACGCTGAAGTTTTCATCGCAGGAGATGACTGCTATTACGAATTTGAAATAAACGCGCTGAATACGATTTATGAAGTTATGTTCATTTATCAAGATGCGCTAAAACGAGGCAGCCGGTTTGATACGCCGGAATTTGATCTTTATAACCGTAATATTGATGTATTGAGCGGATTTCAGGATCCTTCAAGATACGGCAAGCACTGCCGCGGCAAGCGCTGGGCTTTTATGGATTACGATTTTCCAGGACTTAAAACGGCGGTACGCATAGACGGCAAACTGAATGACAGTTCTGTTATAGATAAAGGCTGGACAATAGAACTTGCTTTCCCATGGAAGGGCATAGAAAAGATGTTTGCCTCCCGCGGTTTTCCGCCAAAAGAAGGAGACATCCTCAGAGCTGCGTTCTTCCGGTTTGAAACTCTTCATTTTCATGGTAAAACGCTGCCGGAAAGTGTCGGTTGGGCATTAAATGAACATGGATCTTATGATTCACATATCCCTGAAAATTTTTCCTGTTTGCATTTCACTGAAAACTAAAAATGGCGCTTTGCGCCGCCTTCCGTACAACTTAATCTTAGTGTGTCGGGCGGTAAATATCGCCGCTGCCGCCGCCGCCGCCGCCTTTTTGTTTATTACCGCGTCCCCAAATATTGCTTAAATTAAAAGACGATGAAGGCAGACTGTAATCCGTAAAATGATAACCTATCGCTATAACAAGTTTTCCTCCGCCTCCGAATCCCGAAGCGTCTTTAAAATCATAGTTGTTTGCTTGAAGTCTTCTTATCAGTTCAGCTTCACGAGCCGTATTTAATTTAATGCCAAATGTGAGCTCCGAACGTATAAACCACGCTTCTCCCATGTGCAAATCCATTCCGGCACCGATTCTAAACCAGAATGCGCTCCAATCTGAGGCGTTTCCCATAAGACTATCGCCGCGCTTTTGGTGATCAAATTCCGTATCTTCGGTAAGCCTCATTGAAATACACCGGCGGTACTCTATGCCAAGCAGCGGATAAATATCAAAAAACCCCAAATCAAACGGATATTTCCCTGATAATGAAAAATGAAGAGTAGCTCCACTGCAAGAAAGATTTGCCCAATCAGCGCCTGTAGTACCTGATAAAGTTAAATTTGACTTTATTTTATTAAAAAGCCCTGCAAACCCAAATGAAAAATCAACATAGCGAATATCAAAAAACGTAAACCAGCCAAAAGAAAAAATTGAATAGTTTGTTTCTCCGTGAAAGTCTTCTTGACTGACGCTTTTTGCTCCATAAGTAGTAATATTATAATCAACAAAAGTCCCAATACCCGCAATAACCGGAATTTCCAGCGCGGAAACAGAGGAAGATAATACAACAAAAGCGGCAAGCAACGACAGCAGTTTTTTCTTCAAAAATTTCCCTCAATCAAACAATTATTAAAAGGCGCTAAGCAAAATCCCATGGTTTCACGCCGCTTTTTCACGTAGAAAAAGCTATATATATTTCATATCTATAATTATCGGCAGGTATAGGATAAATCTTTATTAAAGTCTTTTTCCAGTAAATAAGAGGGCTTTCATACATAAAGAGGACTGCTGTTCCGTATAACTTGGGAAGAACCGGTTCTTCCGGTTGTGAAATAAACGTTTTGCCCAACAACAGGTTTTGTAAGGCACTTGCACAATAAAAATAATTGTTGTATATATTAACCAATTTATGAAAAAAATATTGCCGGAGGAAAAATGAACACCGGAGAAATAATATTAGACGCCCAGACCGAGCGTTTGGAAGATGCAATAAGCTTCATAAGAGCGGAGCTTACCGCTGCTTCCTGCCCGGATGATATTGTAATGCAAATAGAATTAGCAATGGAAGAGATTTTTATGAATGTTGCCAGCTATGCATACGACGATAAGGATAAAAAAGGAAAAATTAAAATATGCGTAAATATGACCGAAAAAGGAGGCCAAACTACCATGATGATAGCCGTATGCGATACAGGGAAGCCGTTTAATCTTTTAGAACATAAGGATCCTGATACAACGATTCCACTTGAAGAACGTGAAATTGGGGGGCTTGGTATTCTTTTGGTTAAAAAAGTTATGAATTCTGTAACTTACACATATAAAGACGGTTACAATCACGTTATGATGAGTAAAACTTGGTAAAATTGGAGGAATTATGACTATTACCGTACAAACAAGGGCATATACAGACACTATTACTCTTGAAGGCAGGCTTGATGCAATCGGGGCGACTGAGCTTGAAAAACATTTTCAGCAAATAAACCCGATTACAAAAGTCGTCATTATCGACATGGCAAAATTAAGCTATATCTCTAGCATGGGTTTGCGTGCGATATTGCAAGCGTATAAAACTCTTGCAAAGTACCACAAAAAACTAAATATCGTTAATATTCCTCCAAATATCCGCCAGATTTTTGAAATGAGCGGATTCATTCAAGCATTTGTTCATGAAGAAAAATTCGTCATTATTGAAAAAGAACAAAGTGATTTGAACTGTATTTATTCTGTTGCAGGTATTCTTGATATAGAAACGATAGGCTCGCTGGAAGCTCTTACCAGAAAAGTACGGGATGAAAAGATAACAAATATCAATATCTTGTGTGAAGGCCTCAAGTCAATCAGCTTTGTTGGGTGTGAAGCGCTAAAAAATCTAAGGGATATGCTTTCCACACGGAACGGTTTTCTTACAATGGAAAACATTCCGCAGCCTGTCTTGGAAGAAATAAAAAAAATCGGCTGCGATGATTTTATCAAATCTGTAGCAATCCAAACAAAGAAAAACACAGATACGGCAGGCAACGACGGTCTTGAGATTGAGCAGTATGTATTTACTGGAGCGTGGGGAAGTTTTGAACTTCCCAAATTCGATGCGGCATGGAAGCAAATGCACAAACTTACTCAAACTGTTGTAATAGATGTAAAAGGCGTATCCGGGTTAAATCAGGAAGCTTTTGCATCTCTTATGGCGTTAAAAGAAAGCGGAACGAAACAAAATATCACGGTAGATCTTTCAATGTAAATGATAGTTCTTGGTATTGAAAGTTCCTGTGATGAATGTTCGTCGGCGCTGGTTGAGAACGGAAAGCATATTCTTTCCAATGTAGTTGCAACACAAATCCCGTTTCACGAGCCGTGGGGAGGAGTTGTGCCGGAGATTGCGAGCCGTAAACACGCCGAATGGATTTCCAGTGTTGTAAGCGAATCATTCCGGCAGGCAGGCTTGTCATTCAGTAACATTCACGGCGTCGCGGTAACATCACGGCCTGGTCTTATGGGCGCGCTTCTTGTTGGACTTAACTTTGCCAAAGCCTTTGCTTATGCGCGGCGGCTGCCATTCATTGCCTGCGACCATATTCTTGCTCATATTTATGCAGCGCGCCTTTCTGGATCAACACCGCCTTATCCGTTTTTAGCTCTACTAGTATCAGGCGGACATACGCTGATTTGCAAGATGGACGATTTTGATACGATAACGGTTCTTGGCTCCACCGTAGATGATTCAGCCGGCGAAGCGTTTGATAAAGTATCCAAACACTTTGGCTGGGGGTATCCGGGCGGCAAATACATAGACGCTCTTTCACGGCAAGGCGATCCCAATGCCTTTGCATTTCCGGTATCGGTTTTGCATAAAAAAGGATACTGCGACGTCTCTTATTCCGGTCTTAAAACCGCGGTAATTCATCAGCGTGATCTTTTTAAAAAAAAAGATGCTCCAAGTGATGCGGATATAGCCGCTTCATTTCAGAAGGCGGCTATTGAAACAATTGTACGTGCAGTACGCGCCGCTGCGGAACAATCTGAAATGACATCGATAACGGCGGCGGGCGGCGTTGCAGCGAACTCATGTCTGCGGGACGCGCTTGCCAAGGAAAGCCGGCTTCGCTGCACATTCCCCTCTGTAGAACTTTGTGGAGATAACGGCGCAATGATTGCAGGTCTAGGATATGAATATCTGACACGCGGCGTTACATCGCCGCTGAACATAGGCGCAAACGCACGAGTACCCGCGTTTAAGCGCGCTGGATGATGACAATCCGCTGCCGGTTCTTCTAAAATCCGCAGCGCTTTTTCTGTGCAGCGGCTGTGTTGGCGGCTTAGTCTTGTATCCGTAAGCCGTGCAGTGCTATTATTCTTCATCTATGATAAAAGAAGCTATTATAAAAGCGTCACAGCGGCAAAATTTAAGCTATGCTGAAGTAGAAGAAGTAATGGATGAAATCATGATTGGCGCAGCATCCGGTATTCAAATGTCGGCATTTCTTACAGCAATGGCCGTAAAAGGCGAAACTATCGAAGAAATTACTGCGGCGGCGGCAGGAATGCGAAAGCACTGCATACGTCTGCTTCATGACATGGACGTACTTGAAATCGTAGGTACGGGAGGAGACCATTCAAACTCGTTTAATATCTCTTCTACGGCCGCCCTGATAACCTCCGCAGCAGGAATTCCCGTTGCAAAACACGGCAACAGAGCCGCTTCAAGCCGTTCCGGAGCCGCAGATCTCTTTGAAGCGCTTGGCGTCAATATCAATATCCCGCCGGAAGTGAGCCTTCATATCCTCAAGGAAATTGGATTGTGTTTCCTATTCGCGCAGAATTATCATATTTCAATGAAATATGTCGCGCCGGTACGCAAAGAACTTGGCATACGGACAATATTCAATATATTGGGGCCACTGGCAAATCCTGCCGGCGCAACAATGCAATTGCTTGGCGTTTATGAAGAACAGTTAATTGAGCCTATGGCTAAAGTACTGGAAAATCTGGGCGTTCATAACGCTCTTGTTGTTTGGGGACAAGACGGCCTTGACGAAATTTCCTTGTCTGCACCGACAAGCGTCTGTGAAGTACGAGGAAAAACCCATAAATCTTATATTATTGAACCTGAATATTTCGGATTTAAACGATGCCGGAAAGAAGAATTAACCGGAGGCTCTTCCGAAGAAAACGCGCGCATCACTCGTGAAATACTTGACGGTAAAAACGGCCCTCAACGTGATATTGTGGTCTTGAACTCGGCGGCGGCAATCTTTACGGCTAAATCGGAACTTACCATGCAGGATGCAATAAAAATCGCTGAAGACACAATAGATTCAGGAAAAGCAAAAAAACAGTTGGAAAAATTCATAAAATTATCGGGAAACGCGGTTTAATACGGACACGAAAAACATATATGAAAAATGTATTTTTATTGAGCATAGGCCTGATGGCCATTTCATGTACAAGGTCTGAACCGCGCACCGCGGAAAACATAACCATAAACAAAACTACACCGCTGGAAGCCAGTCCTGAATTGTTACAGGAAAAAGAGAAACTTAGACTTGTCCTTGAAAAAGCAGAAATTCCAAACGCACTATCTCAAAAAATTATGAACGATTATCAAAATGAATTTATGCCAATGCTTTTTGCCGCATTAGAAGGAGATCCTTATCTACGGCTTCTCGTTGATAAAAAACATCCAATCTTCCCATTAGAATACACGCCGGATGACCTTGTAAAACTTACCGGTAACGGAGCATTTCATATCTCTCGTGCTAATATGATGCTTAGAGATCCTGCAAAGACTGCTCTTGAAGAAATGGCGCAGTTGGCTCAAAACGAAGGAATTACACTGACAGTTTCATCCGCTTACCGTTCATATGATTATCAAACAGAGGTGTACAACAGAAATGTCCGCCAGAACGGACAAGCAACAGCCGACCGTGAATCAGCAAGACCCGGTTACAGTCAGCATCAGCTTGGCATGGTAATTGACTTTGGTTCTATAACGGATGACTTTGCTGGTACACCCGCAGGAAAGTGGCTTACCGGTCATGCCGCAGAATTTGGCTGGTCTCTTTCGTTCCCTCAAGGGTACGAAAGCATAACAGGATACCGCTGGGAATGCTGGCATTACCGTTATGTCGGAAAACCTATCGTGCGTTTTGCTTCAAAATGGTTTGATGGGATTCAGCAATACGCCCTTCAATTTCTTCATGAATGGGAATGCCTCAAGGATTAACCACAGAAAAAAATCCGGCGGCAAACTGCGTTCTGGGGCGCGCAAGCATTTCACTTACTACGCCCGTTTCGATAATTTTTCCGTGGTTAAATAATGCAATCCTATCACCAAGTAAAGCGGCATCCTCCATATTATGAGTAACAAAAATCCACGGCGCGGAAGTTTTTTTTCTAATCACAGCAAATTGCGCGGCAAGCTCGCGCCGAAGCGGGGCATCAAGACCAGAAAAAGGTTCGTCAAAAAGCAAAACATCAGGATTTATCGCAAGCGCACGAGCTATCGCAACGCGCTGTTTTTCACCGCCAGAAAGCGTTTCTATCTGTCTCTTTTCAAAACCTGAAAGATTAACGATCTTAAGCATTTCCGTTATTATACGCCGGCGTTCTTTTTTTTCTATTCTGCGGATTTTTAATCCGTATTCCACATTACCCATAACATTCAAATGGGGAAAAAGCGCCAAATCCTGAAAGACTATCGCCATATTGCGTTTCCACGCCGGCAAATACGCGGCATCTTTTCCATTTATAAGTACTTCGCCGCATTCCATTGGAATAAGACCAAGCAAAAGATTAAGAAGAGTTGTTTTCCCGCTGCCCGAAGGGCCTGCAACAACAAGAGTTTCGCCGGAATTTACGTAAAAACTTACGTTAAATATAAATGTTCCGAATGTTTTTTTTAAATTATTTACTTGTAGAAAATTCACGTTAAAAACTACTTATATCCAATGCCTGAGTTATGTAAAACTGTTTTTGAACAAGAAGATCTATAACTTCTCCATCTTCCAATTTTCGCGCTCCTTTTTCCGCGATAATCTTAACTGTCGGGCGAAGAGGAGCTTCCGGCTTTACATCAACAATCTTTGCAATTCTGCCGTCATTAAGCGTAACGCCAGAACCAATAGGATACATTCCGATAATCTTAACAAAGGTCTGTAATACAGAAGGCGAAAAATGAGCGGCGGTTTCTGAAACAAGATTTTTCATCGCCATATAACCTGTCAATGAAGCGCGGTACGGCTTGCTGCAAATCATAGCCTCAAAAGAATCGGCTACGCTTACAATATGCGCTCCCATATCAATTGCGTTTCCAACAAGACGGCGCGGATAACCTGTTCCGTCCCAGCGTTCATGATGCTGAAGGGCAATAATCGCAACGGCCGGAGTGCATGATAACTCTTTTGTTATAATTTGATAAGAAATATTTGTATGTGAACGCATAATACCCGCTTCTTCCGGTGAAAGGGCGGTTTTCTTTCTTAAAATTTCAGCAGGGAGTCTAAGCATACCTACATCATGAAGCAATGCGCCAACGACAACCTCTGGAATTTTCCGCGCATCGAATTTAAGCTCCTGCATTACAAAAATCGATAAGATAGCCGTATTGACAGCGCTCTTAGCTAAATAAAAATTACTTAATGCGCCGGAAAGAATAAAGTCAAGGCATTTGCTTTTTCCCTCTTTGGCTACACGGAATGTTTCTGATGATATTGCCGTTAATTGGCGCACAAACGTATTTACCGCAGCCTGATTCTTCCCTGCATGACCGGAAACTTCTTTGAAAATTTGATAGAGTTGTTTAATAAGCGTTTCAATTTTCCCATAAACAGCATTTTTTACAGCCGGCGCGTCCTGTACGGACGGAGGCGTATTTTCAGACCGCAATATCGCTGGAGCGGCCGTTTGCGTTGCCGTCTTTATATTTGGAGCAAGTTTTATCGAAGCGGAAGGTTTTACAGTTTCTGTATCTGGCTGCTTAATAGCGGGAGCGGAATTAAATACAAACGCTTCAGCCGGCGCGGACGTCCCTACAAGCAAGAAACCGTCTGTATACACTTCCGTAACACCAAGCGATTTTAGAAAATCAATATCTTTCTTACGTAACGGCGCTTCAGCGGGAATCAAGAGGTTATCTTCATCTATAAACACAGACTCTGAATAACGCTGCCCTTCTTCCAGTTGAGAAATATTAAGTTTGTTCACTCCTTCCCCCAGCGACTTGTGCAGTTACGCTGTCGCCAGTCGAAGACGCTGTAGCCGGCGCGCGAAACGCCTTCGCTCCGAGAAGCTCTTTAATTTTTGCCGCTTTTCCAATCTTTTCACGTATGTAATAAAGTTTTGCACGGCGTACTTTACCGGCACGGACAACCTCAACTCTAGCAATACGCGGTGAATGTATAGGGAAAATGCGCTCAACTCCTACGCCATACGAATTCTTACGCACGGTAAAAGTCCTGCCGACACGAGAATTTTTCATCGCTATCACGAGTCCTTCATAAATCTGAATACGCTCTGTTTTGCCCTCGACTATTTTGAAATGAACCTTAACCGTATCGCCAATCCTGAATTCGTCCAGACTTTCTTTCATCTGGGACGCTTCAAGCGCTTTTATCTCATTCATAACTTACTCCTTTCTGCGTCTCCCGCATTTTTTTTATTATATCAACGGTCTCTTTATCGAAGAGACCTGTCTTTATACCTTTATCCAACAAATCGGGTCTGTTAAGCATAGTCTTTTCCACGCGCCATTCCAGCCGGCTGCGGCGGATACGCTCGTGATGACCTGACAGCAACACTTCTGGTACATTCATAGTATCAAAGATTTCAGGTCTTGTCCACTGAGGGTATTCGAGGAGTCCGCCGGTAAAACTTTCCTCATCAAGGGACTCCCGGGTAATAACGCCGGCAATCAAACGGTGAACCGCATCAATTACGGCTAACGCGGCAATTTCACCGGAGGACAGCACATAATCGCCTATTGAAATTTCTTCATCAACATAGAGATCGACGATGCGTTTATCGATGCCTTCATAGCGTCCGCAGATAAGTACGAGTTCTTTGCAACGGGCGAATTCCGCGGCCTTATTCTGGTCAAAAGGCGTGCCTGAAGGAGAAAGATACACCGTTTTGATACGGCCGTTTTCATTACAAAAACTGTTTTCTGGAATATGGTTTCCTGTGTTTTTTTTACGGACACCTGCCGCTTCAAGAGCACGGGCAAGCGGCGCGGCAAGCAGCACCATTCCTGCGCCGCCGCCGTAGGGAGCATCATCACAAGTTTTATGTTTATCGAGAGCAAAATCACGAATATTCAGAGAACGATACCGTATAAGTCCGCGCTCAAGAGCTTTTGCGGCTATTGAAGCGGAAAAATACGCATTGATTACATCAGGAAACAGCGATAATACAGTGAATTTTATTCCAGAATCCATGTTTTAAGCAGTACGGCAAATCCTTTTTTTACGCAAACCTCGCCAATAAATTCTTTTCTGAACGGCACAAGCCGTGTTTCACCGCTATTCAGGCGTATTTCCAAAAGAAAACCGCCGCCGCCTTCGATAACGTCTTCAATACGCCCCAACGAACGATTATCATTTACAAGATTTAGGCTTTTAAGATCTTCAATATAGTATTCGTCTTTCAAAAGCGGCGCGGCGGCGGTGCGTTCAACAAGAATTTCCATACCGCAAAGCGGCTTGGCGTCTTCGCAATTATTTATCCCCTTGAATTTGAGGGCGGTTCCCGCTCCATTTTGCAGGACGTCTTCGATCTCAAAAACTGATTCTCTGCCTTCCCGCCGTCCTTTTACGGATGTAAGTTTCAGTATATGATCAACTTCGCCTGAGAGGGCTTTGATACGAACAAAGCCGTTTACTCCGACTGGCCGCGTAACCAGCGCTGTAACAAAGATACTCAGCCTATAATTTCCAACGCAAACCGCCGGCCTGATTTGGACGATGCGGCTTGAAGTACAGTTCGCATTGCCTTTGCCATACTTCCGCCCTTGCCTATAATTCTGCCTTCATCACCCTTGCCGACGCGGAGCTCCAAAACTTTTGTCTTCTCACCATCAATCAGATCCACGCGTACGGCTTCGGGGTCATCCACAAGATGCGTAACGATATATTTAATCAGATCTTGTTCCACTATCAGCTCCCGCTGCTGTGCAGGTAGACGCCTTTTTTATTAAGGAGTCTGCGCACGGTATCGGTTACGGTAGCTCCGCAATCGAGCCATTTACGCACTTTTTCCGCGTTAAATAAAACCTGTTTTTCTTCGCACTCAATAGGATGATAATACCCTAGTTCTTCTATGGTCCGGCCGTCTCTCGGTTCGCGTTTATCCATGACAACAATACGGTAAAACGGTCTTTTTTTTGTTCCAAATTTTTTCAGCCTTATTCTGGCGCTCATAAATCCTCCTAGATTCGTTTAAGCTTAGAAAGTATTGATTTATTTGTCAATCACGCTAAAGAGCGCTGTATGACGGCGGCGCAAAGACGGCGCAGCGAATAACGCGCAGGCTGGTACCGCCAATACCTATTGCCCCAGCGCCTGCTGCCATCCCCCATTTGTGCCTCCTGCCGGTCTTTCATCGGGAAAACCACTGTATACATCTTCAGCGGGTTCATTGTCATCCGGTTGTCCATTTACGTAACCATTACGCGATAAGCCGCGACACAATCGGGCAATACGGCCCATCCTGATTCCGCGGTGTCTGCCAGCACGCCGAAGTAAAAAACTCCATGCCTATATCCGCAAGGTTGAACGGCAGCGTGTTGCTCCGCCGTCCCGATGAAAAATGCTGGGGCAGGTCTTCCGCCCGCACCGGCTGCCGGGTCAAGAGCCGCCCGTCTGCCGCCGCTTCTTCCAGCGTTGCCCACCGCCCTACGGGTTTGAGACCCCACTTGCAGAAAAAGTGGTTCGCGCTCCGTATATCCGAAGGCTCCGCGTCTCGAAACAGCTTTACCAGTATCCCGTGTCCGTCCGTGTTGTGCAGCGAAAGCGCCGGAACCACATCGCAGGGCGCAATGGGAGTCGGCGTGCCGTCGTGAACCGGCAAAAGAAGCGACACCAGTTCATCATTCGTGCGCGGCGGAGCGTTAAAAAAATTTGATTTAAGGAATTGCATGGTCAGCGCCAGATTGTGGAACAGAAAGCGGCACTGCTCGGTGATCACTTTGGTACGCCCGCCGGACCTAACCTCCGCAAGTATCGCAGCCGCCGCCGTTTTCTGGGTCTTGAACTCCGTAATCTTGTCCACAGGCACGCCCCACGCCGCGCCCTTGGCGTCAAGCTGGGTCTCCCAGTCGTCAGCCATGTGAATAATGTCATCCCGCCGTGAGGGAAACCATCCCGTATAATGCGCCATTATGTATCCTCCTTCGTATCCGCCCAAAGCCGCGCGTCCGTAAAGCGGAGGCGGGTCTTTTTTGGCACGATATGCTTGTAGTTGGGTTATATCCAGTTATATTTGAGTCAAACACGGCTGTAGCTGTGGTATAAGCGCTTACTTCCGCAATCAACGTAAGTATCGCCGGTTCACGGACAGTTACCTTTGGTATATCAGTAGCTACTTCTACTTCAAAAGTAGCTACCTTTGGTATACCGGTAGTTACTTCTGTTTCAAAAGTAGTTACCTTTAGTGTATCGGTAGTTACTTCTGATTCAAAAGTAGTTACCTTTGATATATCGGTAGTTACTTCTGCTTCAAAAGTAGTTACCTTTAGTGTATCGGTAGTTACTTCTGAGTTAAAAGCAACTGAATTTGGAGTGGAAACAGCCGCCTCTATGCCAAAAGCAGCTGTCGTTGGACGGTACGTAAGCGCGTTTTGGGCAGCGTTATGCCTACAAAAAGCGCTCAACCGGGCGTTTTGAGCGGAGATAGGTGAATAGTACGCGCCGGCGGTTTTTGTTCCGTATTTCATGGTACGCTCACGGTATCATGTTTTATATTACGTGCCAAGCCCTTAAAACGCTCTGGGTTTGACGAACGGCTCCGTTACCGTTATGTTCTCGCCGGATAGCTCGATAACGTAGAATCCCTGTTTCAGCGCGAATGTCCTCGTATCCTCGTTTATCACCGCCGCGGCCACCGCCGCGTAAAACTTCCTCTTATCTCCGTGTAACGCGGCGTATTTACGCAGTTTCTCCATGCGCGTAATGTGATCTTTTACGTCTTCCACGCTGAGGTTCACCTTCACTTCTACAGCCATGGCGCAGTCCCCGTTCTCCAGCAGCGCGTCAATCTCCATGATAATATCATTCACGAAGTCCTTGATCTTGTTGTTCCGGCTCATCTTGCTGAAGTCATACCCGAACTTGGCGACAAGATCGGGAACCATCAGGCTCTCCATAATGTCGCCGAGCCTGTTGCCCAGTCTGCGGTCTATCAAGGCCTGCGGTCTTTCGATGGCAAGCCACATGTCCTCAAAAGTAGTTTTCTTAGCGGGTTTAGCCTGAGTTTTTTTTGTCGTTACGGTTGTTTTAGGCATCTTCGCTTATCTCCTGTTTGTAAAACATATCCTGTTTGGCGGTAACAAATCAAGCTCCGGCGTTTGATTTACGCAGTGTTTTATAAGCCGCGGCTATGGATAAATCCCCGGACTTAATTTTGTCGATTATATCCGCCGGCGCGTTTTGAGCTATTTTCTGGGCTTTGTAATACAAGGCCGCGCAAAGATGGTGTACCACACGCTATCTTTGCAACGCCGTGTATCGTCTTTACTACCCTGCATTTAGCCTTTACTGTGCGCAGAAGCGTCAGCAATTATGAAGCGTATCGTGCCGTCATTGCCGCAGGAATTTTATTGAAGCTTTACTCTGCTTGATATTAAAAACAGATTCACGGCAGCACACTTTAACAATGAAACAAATCCGAATATATTTAAAAGGATGACCATAGCGGAATTTTCT
>JAITHJ010000019.1 GCA_031280035.1 Spirochaetaceae bacterium
TCGTATTAGGGAGGGCTTCACGGACAGTTCCTTCCACTTCGATTGCTTCTTCTTTAATCATTTTCAAACTTTATGATGGTTTTGACGATTTGTCAAGACGCAGGGGACTGCGGAGAGGGCGTTCGGGACAGTTGTCAGTTGCCGGTTATCAGTTGTCAGGGAGTTCGGGCTGAGAGATGCCTTCTCCTTTAGACAGCATAGTTCGGACTGAACTCCCCGAACCCCATTGTCTTGAGACAACAAGTCATTGTCGGGAGTGGACAGTGAACAGTGGACAGTGGACAGAAGAAAACGCATACGTTCTTGAACTCCGCTTGTTTCCTGCTGACAACTGAAAACCGATAACTGACAACTGTCTCCAGACAACAAGTCATTGTCTTGAGACAACAGGTCATTGTCTTGAGACAACGGAGCATTGGGGAGTACTAACAACTCATTGGGGAGTACAAATAACCCATTGGGGAGTACTTACGACTCGTTGGGGAGTACGGTTGTCAGTTACCGGTTGCCGGTTGTCAGATTTCGGACTCCTGACAACTGATAACTGACAACGGACAACAGGCAACTATCCCCCAATGCCCTGAAGTCAGAAATCCGAAATCTGATATCTGTCCCGAATAAGCTGTTCGGGCGTACAAGAAGGCCGGCTAAAGGCGGCGGTGCAAAATGTTTTCTTGCGGTATTTAAGACATTTTCTCCACCCGGTCCAATTATTTGTCCCAACCTGCGTTGCTGTGTTATAGACAAGATTATGGTTGTTCCACCCGCGCCGCCGCCTTTAGCCGGCTTATTGTACGAACGCCCGGACGGGGCGGGGCTTGAAAGAAAAAACATGACGGCGGGAAAGACCGCGAAGGAGTTTTTTATGAATAAACGATTATTTCTCGCGGGAGCGGCGGCGCTTGCGCTGGCCGGCTTGAGCGGCTGCGGTCCGGTCTCCGGTTCATCAGACGATACCGCGCACGGAAGCCAATCAAAAGACGGACGGCGTTTGATCGACATAACGTCCGCTGCGGAATTCGCGCTGATACCTGAAGGCGCAACGGATATTTACAAGCTCGGAGAGGATATTACGATTCCCGAGGAATGGACAGGCCCGCTTAACTTCAAAGGCGAATTGAACGGCAACGGCAAAACAATTACCTTCAATGACACAGTCATAACGAGGGGAGACGGCAATTCCGGCGGCCTGTTCTCAACAACCGGCGCGGGCGCGTTTATACACGATGTGATAATCGAAGGTAATTTTTCACCGGATTCTACGAGGGGCTTCTTCGGCGCGGTAGCCGGCAGCGCGGCCAATACCCGTATTGAAGCTTGCAGCGTAACGGTGGACCTTCGCGAAGACCATGCCGCCGAGGTGGTTTTTGGCGGCGTCGCCGGTTGGATCTCCGGCGGCACGGTCATTGCCAACTGTTATTATGCCGGTGAGATATTTACGAAATATGAAAATGACAGCACCAATTTAAAACCAAGAGCCGGCGGCATTGTAGGCTTTGCCATAGGAACGACAACTGACGCCGCCATAGAACATTGTTATGCCGCCGGAACGATCAGTCTAATCAGTCGTTCGGTTTGCGCCGGCGGTATATGCGGAGGTTTACTTAACGACAATAATAGTTATCTTACGATAAAAGACTGCATCGCGTTGCAATCCAATATTAAAGCGGAGAATGCGGAGTCTCTAGGCCGCGTATCGGGAAGTCCTGCCACTCCTCCTTATCTTACATTAACCGGCAACTACGGCAAATCTGATATGGAGAAGAACGGCGGCCCTGCTTCGTGGACAAGCAATGCCGCAGGATTAGATGGCGAGTCCGTCTCCGATGCAACCAGAAACACAGCCGCATGGTGGGAAGCGCGCGGGTTTCTGTTCGGCGGCTCAAGCGTTGCTGCGCCCTGGAAATGGAATGACCAGACCTCGCTCCCCGTACTTTACTTTGAATAGCTGAACGCCCCGCGCGTCATGGCCACCGCACCGGACGGCGCATTCGGGTGTACAAATACGGGGTTCGGACATCCAAACCATCTGATCACTGTCCACTGACCGCTAATCGCTGTTTCGGACGCGGGGGCGGTTTACACAAAAGCGGCGTTGTGCTATATTGATGATACGCAGTCTATCCAGAACGCGTTGGGCGGAACAGCCGGCGCTTCGTTATGAGGCGGCGGTATGCGCTTCGGTGCATCCGCCACGTGTTCTGGGGGCACGCGTATTACAATGCTATTGCCCGCGCGATTATCCGTATGAGATACTTCCCATTCAAGAGAAACTTTGTTATAATAGCTTCAGTTCAGAAAGAGGATTTCCCCTGTGTCAGAGACAGAAACGCAAAAAACCGGAAAGATAATACCAGAAGCCATAGAAGATACCGTTAAAACAGCGTACTTAACGTATGCTATGTCGGTAATTGTAGCCCGCGCCCTCCCAGACGTACGTGACGGCCTTAAACCCGTACACCGCCGTCTGCTCTATTCAATGGACGAACTCGGACTCCGTCCCAATTCCGCCACAAAGAAAAGCGCCCGCATTGTCGGCGATACTATGGGTAAATACCATCCGCATGGAGACGCCGCGCTTTATGATGCGCTTGTCCGCATGGCTCAGAATTTCTCGCTGCGCTACCCAATCGTTCACGGTCAGGGGAACTTCGGCAGTCTGGACGGCGACCCGCCCGCCGCAATGCGTTACACCGAAGCCAAGCTCTCAAAAGCCGGCGATGAAATGCTTGTTGACCTCAGAAAAGAAACGGTCGATTTTGAGCCGAACTTTGATGAATCGCTCGTCGAACCTGTTGTCCTCCCCGCCGCCATCCCTAATTTGCTCGTCAACGGCTCAAGCGGCATCGCCGTCGGTATGGCGACCAACATGCCGCCTCATAATTTGAGAGAGGTCTGCGATGCAATCTGCGCGTTCATCGAAAATCCTGACTGCTCCATTGAAGATTTAATGCAGTACATAACAGGTCCGGACTTTCCCACAGGAGGCGTCATCTTTGGCAAACGCGGTATCAGAGAAGCCTACAAAACAGGACGCGGCAAAATTCTTATGCGCGGCAGATTCTCTGTTGAAACGTCCAAGTCCGGTAAAGAAATGATCGTCTTTACTGAACTGCCTTACAACGTTAATAAAAAATTCCTTCTGGAAAAGATTGGCTCCATGATGAGGGAGAAAGAAACTGACGGCATCGCTTATGCAAATGACGAATCCGACCGTGAAGGCACCCGCGTTGTTATTGAGCTGAAGAAAGGCGCGATTCTGAAAGTCGTGCTGAATCAGCTTTTTGCCCAGACCGCGCTCCAGTCTACGTTCGGCATTATCAATCTTGCCCTCGTAAACGGTAAACCGCAATGCCTTACGCTTAAAGACCTTGTCGCGCACTTTGTCGCGCATCGCGTCGAAGTAATAACCCGTCGTACCAAGTATGATTTGCGTAAGGCCGAAGAACGCGAAAACATTCTTGACGGACTTATCATCACGCTCGCCAATATCGATGAGGTTGTCGCAGTCATCAAATCATCGCACGATATTGAGAACGCAAAAAACACGTTGAAAGAACGCTTCCTCTACCCGGCCGCCAGAGCGCGCGCGCAAACCGAGCCGCGCCCCGAAGATGAAATCAGCCTCCGCGTTGAAGCGCAGGCGCAGGCCGTTATCGATATGCGGCTCGGACGCCTTACTCATCTGGAAACAGAGAAAATAGAAAAAGAACTCAGAGAAATAAAAACGCAAATAAATTACTATAAAGCGCTGCTTGCTGATGACGGTAAACTTCGAGAAGTAATCAAAAATGAAATGCGCGTCATTGCAGAACGCTTTGGAGATAACCGCCGCACCGAAATTGTGGACGGCGAAGTGGAAAGCATCGATATTGAAGATCTCATCAAAAAAGAAGAAATGATGATTCTTATCTCGAATCTTGGTTATATAAAGCGCGTTCCCGTCTCAGCTTATAAAAACCAAGGACGCGGCGGCAAAGGCATGATAAGCGCAAAGCTTGCCGAAGACGACTTTGTAAAACAGATTTTTGTTGCATCAACCCATGAATATATCATGTTTATCACCAGTGAAGGCAAAGCCTACTGGATGAAAGTACATGAACTGCCCGAAGGCACACGCACCTCAAAAGGCGCGCATATCAAAGGCCTGCTTGCCATATCGCCGAATGAAGAAATCACGGCGATTATTTCGTTCAAAGAATTTACCGATGATAAATTCCTGTTTATGGGTACAGCCCGCGGCGTAGTTAAAAAAGTAATGACAAGCCAGTTTTCTAATGCGCGTACCAAAGGCATTATCGCAATTCGTCTTGATGAAAATGACAAACTTGTCAGTGCGCTGCTTACTACAGGCAGCGATGAGATTGTCTTAATTTCACGGCAGGGGCAGGCTCTGCGTACCAGCGAGAATGCTGTGCGCGCAATGGGACGCGCCTCGCGCGGCGTTACGGGTATCCGCCTCGATTCGAATGATGAACTTACCGGAGTCTTGCGCGTTGTTCCTGATGAAACGATGCTTCTGTTGTCGGAATATGGTTATGGCAAGCGTGTGGATTTTGCTGATTTTTCGGCGCATGGCAGAGCTACAGGCGGCCAAAAAATATATACGATAGGCGAAAAGACTGGAGAACTTGTAAGTTGTACCAATGTGCTTGAATCTGAAGAAATCATGTGCATTACCAGTCAAGGAAAGTCCATCAAACTTAAAGTGGATTCAATCCGTGTAATGGGACGCGGCGCGCAGGGCGTTCGGGTGCTTAATATCGAAAAGCCGGACTTTGTAGTTGGCGTTGATCGCATTGTGCGCGAAGACGATGTTCCCGAAATCAATGGAACTGCGCAGGACGGCGCTTCCAACGACCTGAGTGCGGAAGACCAGTCCGGCGATAATTCTCCCGCAGATGACGCTGGACAAAACGCGGATGTATAAGCGATAATCAAGGCAATCTTGGCGGCATATTTATTTTCTTCAATAGCGTTACTTTTGAGCGTGCTTTCATTTTTCTATCTGCGCGCTTTTGTTATCAAAAAAACGGCGGTTGAACGAATTCCAGAAGAAACCCGCGATGCGGTTCGCCAGATTATAGAAGAAATCAACAGGATTACCGATAGAGACGCTCAGCTTGTTGAAAAACGGGTTGACGACTTAAAAAAAATTATTGCGGAAGCGGAACGAAGAATCGGTGTGCTTACTCGTGAGATTGAAGCGCGTCCGCGCCGTGAAGCGGTTTATGCTGAACTTGGACGCAAAGGTAAAATTGAGCGTGAAATAAACGATTTTGCCGGTGCGGCAGGAACTTTCGCGTCTGATTCTTCTGCCGTTTTGCCGGAGACCTCCGCCAGTGTAAAAGAACATCAGCCATCCGCCGCCGTACAGAACCATGCGGTAAAAATGCCGGAGAAAAACACGCTGGATAACGATATTTTCGGCGGGGGCGCGCCAAACAAAATAGAGCAGATTATTTTGCTTTCCGCCTCTGGTTTAACGCCTGTTCAAATTGCCGCAAGGCTTAATACAACCATTACCGAAGTTGAAATGTCTCTGGTGCTTCATAGGAAAAATGGATAGTGATCTCTTTTTTACCGGCGTTGTTGAACGCTTAGCGTCAAATGGATGCGGTGTAATACGTTGTCATGATAGTAATTTCTTTGTATACGGCGCGGCAGCGGGCGAAAAGGTTGTGTGCAAGAAAACAGCCGGTTTTAATGCGGAGCTTATTGAAATTCTTCGCCCGTCTTCTGATAGAACGCCGCCACGTTGTAACTATTACGGCCGCTGCGGTGGATGTTCGCTTCGGCATATCAATTATGAGGCTCAAGTTCGTGAGAAAACTACGATTCTACACGATGCGTTCAGGTATTCTGGCGGAATAAGCGAACTTCCGCCGGTCAGCATTCATAAATCGCCGCCGGATGGTTATCGTGATAGGGTTCAATTCCATAAAACAGTGTATTCAAGACCGTCTATTACGCGAAAAACATTGTTGACGAATAACAATACGCCGCCGTTTGGGTTTATGGAGCGTTATTCCAATACGATTATCCCATTGGATGATTGTCCGGTTCTTAATAGTACGCTTCGCGCCGTTCTGAGTCATGGCAGTATAACGCCCCCAATAGAAAAAGACAGATTTGCCGTCTATGGACGTGAGGGAACGCTGATTTCTGAAGGCGGCGTATCGCGTAAGGAATTCCGGTTTATTGCTGGCGGCGCGGCGGAAACGGTTATGGTTGACGCAGGAGTTTTTTTTCAGAGCAATGGCGTAATGCTTGAACAGCTTATTGAGCGGCTATTGGAAATTGCGGCGGAGTCAACGGCGCTTCCTGCAGGTGATTTTTATTCTGGAGTTGGGGTATTTGCCGTTTTTCTGCGCCGTCTGTTTTCCTGTATTGATGTCCTTGAGGAAAACCGCGCCGCTGTTGAACTGGCCCGCGCGAATATCGGCGTGGAAAACGGCGTGTTTTATGCGCTTTCTGATTCTGCATGGGTAAAAAGGCATGGCGCGAAGGCCAAAAGTTACGGATTTCTCTGCGTAGACCCCGGAAGACAGGGGCTTTCACCCGCAATGCGAAACTGGCTTTGTACAAAACGCCCTGCAACGCTGGCCTATATTTCCTGTGAACCTTCCGCGCTTGCCCGTGATGCGCGTTCTCTTTGCACGGCGGGATTTTTGCTTACATCACTGGATTTTTTTGATTTTTATCCTCAAACATCCCGCATAGAAACGCTTGCGGTTTTTAAGCGGAATGTGTAACCTTTATTGTGCTTGATGGTTCTATTGAGTACAAACCGATCATCAAACTCCTTTTACCGTTGCCATTACCTCCTTATGGCAACGGTTTTTTTAATTCGGCTGAGGTTTATTAACCTGCCGTAGATAGGCAGGTAATTCATTCACACTGATAAACGCGCCGCAGGGCATTTTTTTACATTGCTTCTTTCAGATCGGATGCATTAAGGAAAATGACCGTTCCCTGAGCATTCTGTGTTATTATTCTGTCTCCCTGAAAGTTAATTGCGGCCCACGCGTGTACCGGTACTGACGATTGCGCCTGTTTTGTAAGATTCAAATCGAACCGGACAATGTAGTTTTTACCGCCGGAAACGGCAATGGCGTAAAGATTTGTCCCTGAAATCCATATACTTGTATCGGGATTAAGTTCATCCTCGCCTTGTTTCACCATTTGAAGGGTCTCTGGATCGACTTCGATGAGGCGCGCTTTGCCGTCCGAAACCGCCGCTGCGATTGTTTTTCCGCCGGCAAACGTGAGTGTACGCGCCGCAACCTGTGTCAGAGCGGAACTCCGCATTGTCGCGCCGGAGGAAGGATCAACCTTGATTATGGTACCGCGCGGCGAAGGCGAAGCGGGCAGCCGTATAGCGAGCATTCCCTGCGGCGGCGGTGGCGGCGCATTGGCAGCCGGTGACGCGCCCGCGATAAGTTCTCTTTGGTCGGCGGCGATTGCGTCTCTATCGCTTTGCGCTTCGATGGCCTTACGTTCCGCGAATTCGGCGGTTTCGCGGGCGCTTTCTTTGTCTTTTTTAAGCGCTTCTTCACGCTCATCCAGCGTTTGTTCTTCAGAAGCGAGTTCCGCCGCGCTTTTGTCAAGTTCAGCGAGGCGTTCCGGCGAAGCGGTCTTACGTTCTTCTTCAATCTGCGCTTTTTCTTCGGCGATACGTTCTTTTTCTTGGGCGATTTGCCGTTCTTTTTCGGCGTTGGCCTGCTGTTGTTTTTCCGCTTCGGCGGCGGCGGCGTCAGCCTCACGCTCTTTCAGGTCGACCATGTCCTTTCGGCTGTTTATGCCTTTGTCGTCATCCTCGCGCATTTGTTCGATGACGGCGGGATCGGTTATAGCTGTTGTATCGATTGCGCTTAATGAGCCTGCCGCGGCGTTCATCAGCGGGACGAGCATCAGGGTTTTTCCGGGCCATTCCCGGTAGTTAAGGGCGATGCCTTCGCTGCCCGGCGTCAGGTCGTTGAGCAGCGGAGTTTTATACCGTTGTTCAAAGTAGGGACGGTTCTGCCTGTAGACGGCGTTATAGATCGTGATATATTCCGCAAGAAGCGCGGAGTCCGCGTCTGAGTATTTGTATGCGGATTGCAGGTATCCCTGAATGATCAGGCGAAGGCTGGCTATCGTATCGACGCCGGTATTGACGCCCAGTCCGAAAATATCGGCGTCGATTTTATCGAACTCCGGCGGATAGAGGCGGTGGATGACGAAATAGCGGTTTCGCGCGCCGTACGTTTCCGCGCCGTTAAGGACCGCGCTGCCAGGACCTCTGCCTAATTCCAGTATAGAGTCCCGCGAGTCGATACGGTCAGGCGCTGCGGTATTATTGATGAACTCAACAGGTCCCGCCGCCTTTCTAAGTTCTGCGGAATCGACGGATTCCTGTGCAAAACCACGTGCGGCGAACAGAAACGCCGCTGTTATGCAAAAGCACTGAAGCATATTCGAATTAGTTTTCATTTAATTTTAATCTACATGATAGCCGGATAATTTTCAAGAAGGTACGCTGGTCAGACAGAGAGCTTGTGAAAGCATCGCAGCTGCACGGTGGGCAAGGGCGTTTTAAGGTTCGGGTCATTTTCCAAATATAGTAAATCAAGGGAACTCAACATGTTTAAACATTTGCTCCGATTATTACATCACATATTACATCGCAAAAATCATCAGGCGCTTCATATCACTATGTGTATTTTAAAGTTCTTTACATATATAAGGAAAAGCGCTATGACCCGAAGCGGCTATGCTCATTGGAAAACAGCTTTCAACACAGCCGGAATAGTATGCGCCGTAAATTTGAAAATGTCAGGTAAATGAGGCAGCCGCCGGCTGAATTGACAAAGAATAGTATACGTCATAAACTCAAAAAATTA
>JAITHJ010000053.1 GCA_031280035.1 Spirochaetaceae bacterium
TACCACAGTTCACACAGGCTTCTTTTTTTATTTGATGTGCCATATACTACCTCTCTCAATTTAAAATATTGTAAAATCATAGCGCCGTCCAGCAAGAAAATCAAGCCCTGTACAGTTACGCTTTAACCGTACTGTTCCTGTTCTCTGGTTTACCACGGTAAATGGCGTATCCCCGCCGTTGCTCTTTCTACCACATCCCAAATAATAATGTCAGGTTTGTTTTGCAGAATAGTCTGTTTGTCCTGTTCGGTAAACCAGCGCCAATGGTACTCCGCGGACGAAAACAGTGTGGACGTAAACGGTTCCAGGGCCATAAAAAATGAATCCCGGAAGATGACTGCCCGGGGCAAAGCAGTATCCGTGTTTTCAATAATAATGCTGTTTCTATCCTCATTCTTTGTGTAGCGGTAATACCGTTCCCACCCTTCAACCGGACGCATGACCGGCGCTGTTGTTTTTCCATAACTGGAGAATCCTGACATGAAAGCTATACTGTCTGAATCGTCATAACTTATTTCGGTAACAAAGTCTATCGCGGGGAAGCTGGTTTGCGGAAACAGTTGCTTTATACGGTCAAGCAGTAACTCATAGACGAGATACGCCCCCGCCATATTCCAGTGCGTACCTGTTTCAAAATACAACGGGTTTTGGCCGCCTTTGTGCTGAAGCAAGCTGTCCAGCGGATAGATAACCGTGTCTTTGAGTGTATCAGGCAGCGCCGCCATAATTTGTTCCGTTCTGGTTATGCCTTCGGGCCTCGCAAAAGGATAGTATTCAGGATAGACATTGTGTTTGTTCGGGGCTATAAGAAAAATAAATTTGATGCCATTGTCCTCGCACCACCGCCGTCTACGGTCAATATTTTCAATAAAGCGGCTGATTTCGGTTTTGGTAAGCAAATTCAGCTTGAAAAAATCAGCGATGTTATTGCCGTCATCAGAGCGTGAATAAAACAGCCAGTCATTTTTGCCGGTAACTACATAGCCGTTAATTATTTTCGTTGTATTTACGGCGGCAGCCAGCGTGGTAAACGTGTTTCTAAATCCAAAACGGTCGTTAATGTAGCTGTCCGCCATGCGCGGAAATTTGGCGATATTTTCGCTGTCAATCCTGCCGTCGCTTGTTATAACGCGCGGAAAAGCGGCAAGCGTCCTGTTTTCTTTTTCAGAGACAGCGCTTTTTCTGTCCATAAAAAGAAAGGGCAGCGCGATGATGAGTAAGAAAATACCGGTAAAAACAGCGTTTAGTTTTTTCATACACGGCCTCCTAAAACCGGAAATAGATAAACGGGTTATACGCATTTGACGCGAGTGCGCACATCGCAAAGAGCAGCAGGACAATGAGCGCGCAGCGGCGCAGCGGGACAAGCCGCCGGGTATTCAGCAGGGGCAGCCGCTTCCACCAGGGGAAAGCGGCCAGCGCGGCGGCGGCAAAACAGACGGCAAACTGCGCGTCAAGCATTGTACTGATAAAAAGCAACATATTTCTCGAACCGTAATTCAAAGAAAATAAATTCCATAGAAAGTTCAGGCTTTCTCGCATTCCCAATCTGAAGAACACCCACAACAGAGCAACAGAAATCAGCGTGTATATATGCCCCGCAACATTTTTTACGCGCTCATTTTTTATACACCGCGCGATACGTCTGCCCAGTATTTTTTCAGCAAAGAGTAAGAGTCCGTGCCCCAATCCCCACGCCACAAAATTGACCGCTGCGCCGTGCCAGAGGCCGGTAATAAAAAACACGATGAATAAATTGATATTCCGCCTCGTGTTTCCCTTCCGGTTTCCGCCCAGCGGTATGTACAGGTAATCACGAAACCAGTTTGAAAGCGAAATATGCCAACGCCGCCAGAATTCAGTAATGCTTTTTGCCGCGTAAGGATAATTAAAGTTTTCCAACAGGGTAAAGCCGAACATTTTTCCAAGCCCTATCGCCATGTCCGAATAGCCGGAGAAATCGTAGTAAATTTGAAAAGTATAACAAACAATGCCGAGCGCAAGATAATAGAACGGCAGTAATTCAAGCGGCTGCGCAAAAACACTGTCGGCAAACGCCGCCATGGTATTGGCGATAAGAACTTTTTTTGAAAGCCCTATGATAAAGCGTTCTATGCCCTGCGCGAAGCTGGACGCACTGTGGGGGCGCTCGCGTATTTGTTCGTTTATATCATGGTAGCGCACAATCGGTCCCGCTATGAGCTGCGGAAAAAATGATATATACAATCCCAGATTCAAAAGATTTTTCTGAACCAGCGCGGGGTTTTTGTACACGTCAACCAAATAAGAAATTGACTGAAACGTATAAAACGAAATACCCAAAGGCAGCGCGATATTTAGAATTGGCAGCTGAACTTGGGGAAATTGTGCGATACGCAGTAATTTGTTGAATACCCGTTCAGAAAAAACAAAGTACTTAAAGTAAAACAGCAAAAGGACGTTGATAAGAACGCCCGCGGCAAGCATCCAACGTCTGGCGGAAACCGCGCTGCTTGTCCCGCCCAAAAAAAGTCCAACGCGGTAGTTGGCCAGTATCGAAACGAGCATTATCACAACATACGCCGGCTCGCCCCATGCGTAGAACACCAGGCTGGCCAAAAGCAGCGCGGCGTTTTTGGCGCGCACCGCGGGGCAGTAATAGTAGACAAGCAGCGTAAGGGGGAGAAAGCAGACGATGAAGGTTATCGAACTAAAAAGCATACGCCGCGCCTTTGGGTGTTTTGCGGAAGCGCGGCGCTGTATTCTTGAAAAAATGCGCTACAACATTATTTTTAAGTCTTGTATGGGGGGGGGGGTAATGTACCAGCTAAATGAATCATATTTCTGTGAACTAAATTCATAATAATATAAAATATACCACATGATGTATAATGTCAAGCTGAATGACGCGCCATGCGGCAGGTAGAGCGTATTCTCGCATGGCGGAACACGCTCTACGGAAGTCTTTGAACAGCGTTTTGTACGGAAGCTGAAGGCTATTATCTCACAGTAAACCGTGAGATAATAAGCGCTGTAATTCATTGAATTGCTTGTCTTCAGGTGTTTTTATAGAGTTTGAAGTGCGCTATCGAGGGGTTACTATAAAGAACCCCACTCGCCGGTTCAAAGACGGATCGTTTGTGTCACCAAAAGGATAAAGCCCGCCCGCGCCGGATATAATAAGCCGGCGGCGATCCACTCCATAATACATTACCAGAAAATCCGCTGCAATTTCCGCTCTGCGCAGACTTAAAGGTCTCAGACTGTCGGCCTCCTCCGTATTAGTTTTTTCCACAGGATTTGCATGACCGTCTATCAAAATACGATATTGCGGATTATCCAGCAATATCTGGGCTATCTTGATAAAAACCTGAGAATTGCGAATCGCCAATTCTCCGGTTATCCTTTTTAGATCTGAACTGTCTGCAGGAAAAACAATATACATCGGTTCAGTACTGTTCCCTGCTTTCTGAGAAAACGCCAAAACCGCCGTAAACATAAACGCAATTGTAAAAACCGCTGTTTTTTCCCTAAAAGCCATCATAAAACTCCTTATAACGAAATATATAGAGCATTCGCTCTTCTTATAATTTATACAGAAAATTGATATTTTGTCCATCGTCTGATTGCGATGTCTTTGCCGGTGGTTTGTCGGGCTGTAACGGCCTTCTTACCATTTACTATCAGGCGTTAGCATGACCGTAGAAGACGCTTGACAAAAACAGATTGTATTGATATGCTATAGGCGTTCAGGAAATAATCCCCAAAAAATCATTTGCAATTTTGACTTTAATATTCAAGTCATTTTGGAGTTAGTATGGCGTACAAAAAAAACCAAAAAATCGCCGGACAAGGCGAAGAAACAAAGGAGGCCGGACAAATTTTGTTTGAAAACGGAGAAGAAACCCCCTGTTTTGAGCAAGAAACGTTCGCTACGCAGACTGAAGAATCAGAAGCGGCGGACTCTTTGCAGAATTCAAAAGGATCTCAGGAGGAAGTTACCGAGCGCGTTCAAAGCCGCGTAGTCGTCAAAACCCGTCAGCGTCCTGCGCGTGAAAGGCAGAGTCATGACAGCGATGCCGCAGAGCGTCAAAGGCCGCATACGGCAAAGCGCGCGCACGATCGTTCAAGCGGTTCTCATTATACAAATTACAGTAATAATTATGCGAACGGAATAAATCATGTTGGCATTAGCGGAGCGTTCGATATAAACAATGTAAATTACGAACAGGGACCGCTGCCGGAACTGCCAAAACTGTCGTCAATGCCCGATCTTTACGGTAAACCCGAACCAAAAGGAGATGACGGCGGCAATGTAAGGCTTTCAATAAATGAACTTACCCGCTTGAGCATGATAGATCTTCGGGAACTTGCGTCTTGTTATGGAATAAATCGTGAAGATCTTATAAACATGAAAAAACAGGAAGTAATTTTTACCCTGTTGAAAGTCCATACGGAGCGCGGCGGCATCATTTATGCTTACGGATCATTAGAGATTCTCAATGATGGCTACGGCTTTCTTCGTAATCCGCAAAATTCTTATCTGCCCGGACCGGATGATATTTATGTAAGTCCAAGTCAGATTAGGCTGTTTGCGCTGAAAACCGGAGATACCGTTTATGGACAAATACGCAGCCCCAAAGAAGGCGAGCGGTTTTTTGCCATGCTTCGGATTGAGACGGTAAATTATGACGATCCGTCAGTCGCGCAAAATCGTGTACCGTTTGACAACCTTACGCCGCTTTATCCTAATGAAAAAATTAATCTTGAGACGATAACAGAGGAGCTTTCAACGCGAATCATCAATTTATTCTGTCCAATAGGAAAAGGCCAGCGTTCAATTATTGTTGCGCCGCCGCGTACCGGTAAAACAATAATGATGCAGCGCATAGCTAATGCGATAACGGAGAATCATCCCGAAATCTATCTTATTGTACTGCTCATTGATGAGCGTCCCGAAGAAGTTACTGATATGGAACGTACCGTTCGCGCTGAAGTTATTTCGTCTACATTTGATGAACAGGCATCGCGCCATGTACAGGTTACCGAAATGGTGCTGGAAAAAGCCAAGCGTCTTGTTGAACATAAGCGTGATGTTGTTATTTTGCTGGATTCAATAACACGGCTCGCGCGCGCCTATAATCAAACTGTTCCGACATCGGGTAAAATATTATCCGGCGGCGTTGACTCAAATGCCCTGCATAAACCCAAACGTTTTTTTGGCGCGGCGCGCAATATTGAAGAAGGCGGGAGTCTTACCATAATTTCGACGGCGCTTGTTGAAACAGGAAGCCGCATGGATGAAGTTATTTTTGAAGAATTCAAAGGTACCGGCAATATGGAAATCAACCTAGACCGCAAGCTCTCTGATCGCCGTTTATTCCCTGCAATTAATATAAAGAAATCAGGTACACGTAAAGAAGAACTTTTGCTTACGGATCTTGAAATGAAA
The DNA here is from genome assembly GCA_031280035.1 of Spirochaetaceae bacterium. Lineage (GTDB taxonomy): Bacteria > Spirochaetota > Spirochaetia > Treponematales > Breznakiellaceae > JAIRPU01. The sequence continues at coordinate 5,432 of JAITHJ010000053.1, forward strand.
CTTATGTGGGTGCTGCGGAAATTTATCAATCCAATGGAAGATGTTGAAATTATCGAAATGCTTATTGACAGAATGAAAAAAAGCAAGAATAATGATGCATTCTTAAAGTCAATGAATACGGGGGCGTCAAGCGTTGATTAACAGCCGGCGCGTCTATGTGGAGTAAAGGTAAAACTATGAAAGAAGGCATACATCCTGATTACAATTTAACAAAGGTTTCATGCGCATGCGGAAATGTAATAGAGACCCGCTCAACGGCCAAGGATATTAAGGTGGAAATTTGTTCAGCCTGTCATCCGTTTTTTACCGGTAAGCAAAAGCTTGTCGATACGGCAGGAAGAATCGACCGCTTTCGCAAGAAATACAACATCAAAGAAACTTAACGGGTTACTATTTTTGTATAGTCGCGCAGCTCGACAAACTGATAGTTGTGATCCTTTGAATCAAGGCATACGATGCAGTTTCTTGAGGAGTCTTTAGCTTTATACAATGCCGAGTCGGCGGCATTGTAGAGTTCTTCTTGAGTATCTGTTGAACCGCCGCGCATTATATAAAGACCAAGACTGACCGTTACGTGATCCGCTACCGGTGACGGATCGTGGGGTATTTGAAGATCAATTATCATTTGGCGTAATTTAAGCGCAACGCGCTCGGCTTCTATCGTTCTGTTCTCTGTCCAGAGTATGATGAATTCTTCGCCGCCAATTCTTGCTGCGTAAACTTTTTCCTCCTCTGCCAGTTTATTTAGTACTTGTCCTACGGATTTTAGGACAAAATCACCTTTTTGATGTCCGTAATGATCATTATATTTCTTAAAAAAATCTATATCCATCATCATAATACAGACCGTTTGATGAACTTGACGGCAGACTGAAGTATAAAAACTCACGGACTGCTCGAAACTTCGTCTGTTGTTAAGTCCAGTAAGCTGATCTTTGATGCTTTCTTCACGATAACGATTGCGTTCTTTTTTGAGCGCGATAGAACTGATAAGTTCTTTGATAAAAACATGAGAGCTATACCAGTTTATCATAATCATCATTAAGCAGGCCATGCTGAGGTTAAGAATATCATGATAACTGTTATACGGCATTTTAACCTTAAAAAAGAATGCGGAGAAATTATATGCAATACAGAATACTGCAATCAGTCCGAGGTTAAAAATTAAGTTCATCGCCGCGCTTGTTACAAAAACAGCTTCGGCGCTCAGAAAAAACAACAGAAAGCGCATTACATAAGTGCCTCTGTGAAAAATACATATATAGATGCTAAAACAGAAAATATTGGTTGAAAATAGCAGAATCCCAATATCATAACACCAGTTTTTTTTGACGGTTTTTAGCTTAAGAGAAATTCCATAAAATAAAATAAATATTTGAATAAAAGCAAATAGAAAATAATTTCCGGAATCATTCATTTGAGTATCGTTATATAACGATAGCGCAACTATCAATGCCGCAGTCGCAATGCTTAATAAAACAAGGCCGGCGGCATTGTGGGCATTAATAGATTCCCTGCACAGAGAAATTTGTTTTTTTGAAAAACCTAAATGAATCCATTTATTCAGCAGCGGAGAAAAAATTTTTTTTAGATGCCTCATAAAAAACATTTTGTGAGTCTATCATTTTTTTTCTGTAATTATAAGAGTCTGAATAATTATTAGAATATATATTTTTGTCATCAAGATACATCTAAAAGAATAAATAATAATATTTGAAGTGTTTGAATAGGAGAGAAAATGAGGAATGACGGAAAATTTTTTTGTACCGGTTAAACTGCGCCGTATCTTAATCTTAGCAGAAACAGTCTTTATAGTATGGCGGTGTCTTACTGTGCGCCTCTTAAAATATTCAGAAATTCTGTTCTATTATTTTCGCAGACATGATAGCCGAATCCTTGAGATAGAAGCGTATTATCGTTTTTATTATTAAAAACAGCGTCAATAATCAAATAACCGACTTTGGATCTATAATGACTGAATTCAAAATAATTATCATTATTTATAGTAACATCGTTAATACCGGAAAAATTGTAGTAATCGCTTATTTCAGATAAACGGGAAAGGAATTCGATATAACCACGCTCTTCAGCAATCTTGTACGTGAGCTGATGTAATGGATTAGTAAATAGTATCAATTTAATATTATTCTGTTTGCAGAGATTGATGATCGATAAAATGTCCTCTATGGCATTTTCAATTCCATAAGGTTCATAACCTTTAGACCAAAAATGATATTTTTTAGCAAGATCTTCCCAGTCTTTTATTCGTGCAGGATTATTATAAATTAGAAGGTCACGATAAATTGGCGCCCCGCCATTTTCATAGAATTGTTTTCTATATCGTGCGGTATCTCCTTTATGCGCCAGAATTATTGGTACTGAGTTAAAAATAGAATGATTAAGATAATCCATAAGAAATTCATAGCATGCAAATTTATTTTGCATGGCTTTAATTGGATATGGTTTTCGGTATAAGTTTTTATTGTAATGACGTGTTATATCGACAGTCCATGCAATGTCATCTACACCTATTAAAACCGTTTTGGGGATAATATTATTGTGTATGAATACTTTAAGATTTTCAAAATGTTCTTTTGGCAGACCTTCTGAATAGGTCATATTATAGCAGCGTAGTTCAGGAATAGCGGTAACATCAATCCATCCAACTCGTGAACTGCCGAATAAATACGAATCGAATTTAGACGGATTGTCCAATATATAGCGTGTTTTTATATAATTGGAATTTATTTCAACGCCGGTATCTCTAATATTATTGTAGTGAAACACATTAAATGGATCAATAAATACCGCAAGTATCATAAAGGTTGCGGGAATAATACTTAAGATGATTATTTTAACAAAAAATCTTTTCATTGCAGCTCCTTTTGTTAGAAAACAAAATATATAAATTCTATTTGATGTGTATTCCAATTAAAATATATCGCCGTTATCAGCGTGCAATATCCAATCCAGCGCACAATCAATGGCTGCCTTTTAATTCGTTCTATGCCAGATATATTTCGTGATAAAAAATCGCTTAAAATTAATAGGGCAATACAAACGGCTGATAAGATAAAATTTTTTATTTCAAGTTGAAAGATACTTTCAAATGCGCTGTTAAATCCAGCTTTTGAAATTTCGTGAATATAAGCTGATATATCCTGCGGCAAATCTTTTAGTTTTATAAGTATTTTAAAAGAATCACCAAGCGATCCTGCACGGAAAAACATCCATGCAAAGCAAACCAGCGTAAATGTTATACATACCCGCGCCGCCTTCCATAGACGGAAATTTTGTACAGGATAATTTTTGTTTACGTTCCAGCGATTTTGTATGAACGCTTTAATGTTTTTTATGATTCGTTCAATAATTTGGAAGAAAGCATGCCCCCCCCCCAGACGACAAAATGTCCGCCTGCGCCGTGCCAAAGTCCGCTCAAGAGAAAAGTAATAAGAATGTTAAATTTTTGCCGCATAAAGCCTTTTTTATTACCGCCAAGAGGTATGTACACATAATCTCTGAGCCATGTTGTAAGGGATATGTGCCAGCGCCGCCAAAAATCTGTAATAGAGGAAGCAAAATAAGGCCGGCGAAAATTGTATGTCAAATTAAATCCCAGTATTCGTGCGCAGCCAATTGCAATATCAGAGTAACCTGAAAAGTCGCAGTAAATTTGAAATGCAAAAAAAAACGTAGCAGTGATAATGGCCGCTGCTGTATATATAGACGGATCGCCATAAATTTTATTTACATAAAATGCAAGCCGGTCTGCAATCACCACTTTTTTAAACATCCCCCATGCGGCAATCTTTAGTCCTTGAGTAACGCGCTCATAGTCAAAATCATGCAACACTTTAAACTGTGGAAGCAGTTTGTTTGTACGCTCAATAGGGCCTGCGACAAGCTGCGGAAAAAATGTAACAAAAAGGGCGTAACTGATAATATTCCGTTCGGCCTGCGCTCGTCCGCAGTAAACGTCAATCGAATAACTAAGCGCCTGAAACGTATAAAAAGAAATGCCGACAGGAAGCAGTACATTAAAAACAGGCATAACAAAAGCGCCGCCGCTTACAAAGGTAAGAGTTCGCGTAAAAAAAACATAGTATTTAAAAAAGAATAATATTCCCAGATTGATTGCAAGAGAAGATGCAAGAACTATTTTTTTTGAGGTCTTGCTGCGCCCTTCCATTAAGAGACCGGAAACCCATGTAACAAATACAGAGAAGATAATCAGAATAAGATAAGCCGGATTCCAGCAAGCATAAAAAAATAAAGAGACTGTAAGCAGGAATGCTTGAGCAAGAATAACGCTTTTCAGCTTCATCGTCAGGATAAAATAAGTAATTGAAACTAAAGGGAAAAATACAAGAAATTCTAAGGAATTAAAAATCATTCAGTTATTTCCTTCATCAATTTGAAATCCAAAAATGTATTATAAATTAGAATTTAAATAGTATCTATATAACTCTATGTTTATAAAACAAATCAATAAGACATCAGGGTGATATAGATACTTGAAAAAAGGACGAATCTTATAATAAAATACAATTTATATTTTATGGATTCTGTTGTATACAGCGAAATAAAAAAAACGCATTATCCTGAAATTAAAAAGATCCTTTGCAAAGCGTTTGATTTTGATGAAAATGATGTTTCTCCGTTTTGTCTGCGCGCGCATCTTTCATTTTATTTGCATAGCTATTTGCGTTTTGCTACATTTAGGCTTGCAGCTGAAGTAGATGGCCGTGTCGCGGGATTTCTTTTTGCCTGCGCCGGCCGCTCTGTTTTTTCATTTTGTCATTGGCAGGATCATTTTTTGTTTTGGTTCAATGCGCTGCTTTTGCTTTTTTCAAAAGAAGGCCGGCGTAGACTTCGCTTTGAAAAGGCCATAAATGTATGCAATACGTATTTGCTGCGTAATAAGAAAGACCAATTTGACAGCGAACTGCTGCTGTTCGGCGTACGTGATAATATGCAGGGAAAGGGCATAGGCTTCGGGATGTCGCAGCGTTTGTTTTCTTGGCTCAAAGAACACGGCAAACGGCGCATATTCTTGTTTACCGATGATGTTTGCAATGTAGAGTATTATCGTGCCAATGGATATAAGCTTGAGAACCAGCGGGAATTATTTATATGTGAGCCGCCGGAATTTCGCAGTATTTTTTATCTCTATTCAAAAGATATTACCTAGCGTTCTGTCAGAGCCATACGGAATTTTCTCATAATAAATGGAACGCCATGATTTACATAAAGCGGCGCGCCCCGTTGACATGAATTTATTATTGCTGATAGCATTACCACATTGGATTAGAATGAAGAACGATTCAATTATGCGTATCTTATCATGGAATGTAAATGGTATTCGCGCCATTGAAAAGAAAGGCTTTATATCATGGCTTGCCTGTGAATCACCGGATATTCTATGCGTTCAGGAGACTAAAGCTGAACCGGGCCAGCTTTCTAAAGAAATTAAATCGCCGCTTGACATCAACGGTGTTCCGTATCATTCATTTTGGGCAAGCGCAAAAAAACGCGGTTATTCCGGCGTTGCAATTTATACAAAAAAAGAACCGTTGAATATCGCGTTGCTTGGAAATGATAGTTTTGATAACGAAGGAAGGACGCTTTGCGCTGATTATGGCAGGTTTGTTTTGATATGCGCTTATTTTCCAAATTCGCAGCAGGCTGGCGCGCGGCTTGATTATAAACTTGCTTTTTGTTCTGAAATTCTTTCTTTATGTAAGAAGATAACCGTGTCAGGGAAACATATTCTTTTATGCGGTGACTATAATATAGCGCACAGATCAATAGATCTGGCGCATCCAAAAGCAAACGAAGAAAATGCAGGATATTTGCCTGAGGAACGCGCGTGGATGGATGTTTTTACCGGCAGTGGTTTTATTGATACATTCCGCGCGCTTAATGGCGATATTTCACAGCAGTACAGCTGGTGGTCGTACCGGTTTAATGCGCGAGAACGCAATATAGGATGGAGAATCGATTATCATTGCGTAAATGAGGCATTCCTTAAAAATATTGTAGGTTCTAAAATACGGCAGGATGTTGAAGGATCTGATCATTGTCCTGTCGAGCTGCTTATTGAAGAATGAAGATTCTTGAACATGAAGAACAAAGAAAAAAAAAGAAAGCCTGTGCGGTTTTTATCGCGTTCTCGTTTTTTTGTCATGGCTCTAATTATTCTTCAAATGGCGTTCATTGTTTTGGTGATTGCCGGAAGTTCAATGTATTACCGGCATTTCAGCATGGCGCTGCATATAGTCAGCGTATTTGTCTGCTTTCATATTTTTAACAAGACGGCAAAAACTGCATATAAAATTACATGGATTTTTTTGATACTGCTTTTTCCTATCTTTGGCGGATGTTTTTACTTGATTTTTTATATTCAGTCAAATCCAAGAAAATACAATGTACAAATAAAAAAATTCAGGGCGCTGTGCAGACCGTATTTTTTTCTTTCAAATGACAAACTTCCTTTACTAAATGATGAACCTTGTTATTCTCTCTCTCGTTACTTGCAAAATTATGTGTATTATCCTGTATACACCAACACGCATGTTGAGTATTTTAGTTCAGGTGAAATTTATTATAAACGGCTTCTGGAAGAATTGGAAAAAGCCGAACGTTATATCTTTCTTGAATCATTTATTATTCAGGAAGGAATTATGTTCGATGCTATTTTTAATATATTGAAAAGAAAAGCGCATGAAGGGCTTGAAGTGCGTGTACTATACGATGATTTAGGTTGTTTTGCGACATTGCCGGATAATTTTTGCAGTAATCTTGAAAGCGCCGGCATTAAGTGTATGGTGTTCAATCCGTTTAAACCAGTATTATCATCTTTGCAGAATAACCGCGACCACAGAAAAATTATTACTATTGATGGAAAGACTGCGTTTACCGGAGGCGTTAATATTGGCGACGAATATATTAACGTATATGAAAAATACGGTCATTGGAAAGATTCGGCGATAATGATTTCTGGAGAAGGCGCATGGTCATTAACAATGATATACTTACGGCTTTGGAATGTTGAAATTTCATTGCGTAAAAAAGGTCCTATAGATGATTTTGCCGGTTTCTTCCCATGGAAAGAGGCAATATGCAATATAGACAGCGATGGTTTTGTTCAGCCTTATGCTGAAAGTCCTATAACAAAAGAATATATATGCGAGCATGTTTATACTCAGATTATAAATTGTACAAAAAAATATTTGTATATAAATACGCCCTATCTTATACCTGATGAATCATTATATTCTGCTCTAATACTTGCCGCAAAATCCGGTTCTGATATACGTATCATTACTCCGCACATTCCTGATAAACCGCTTGTACACATGGTTACGCGCTCATATTATCGTCTTTTAATAAAAGCCGGAATCAAAATATATGAATATTCAGAAGGCTTTAACCACTCAAAAACATTTGTATGTGATGATATAATGGCTACTGTCGGTACAGCAAATCTTGATTTTAGAAGCCTTTGCTTGCATTATGAATGCGGTGTGTTTATATATAATAACAGTCAAATCATAAAGATTAAGGAAGATTTTTTATCTGCGATTTCTCAATGCAGAGAATTTACGTTAAAAGACTGCGCGCGTAATTCCGTGCATAGATTAATGCAGGATGTATTGCGTATATTTGCGCCGTTAATGTAGCGGACGCTGATAATTCCGCTGCTGTTCATGTGTCATTGCGGATATGTTGTATGAATGCCGGCATGCGCGGTATGATTACAGCGGATATTATTACAGCCAAGAGGAGAACAGTGATAAAGATAGCGTTTACAGGCGGTGGTACCGGAGGTCATATATATCCTGCGCTTGCGGTTATAGCGGCGTTAAAAGAAATTTCTAATCCTGATATTTTCTGGATAGGACAAAAAACAGGAATGGATAAAAGTATTGTAGAAGCCGCCGGTCTGCGCTTCTATGGAATCAGCGCGGGGAAGCTGCGCCGTTATTTTTCGCTGCGTAATATTGCCGATATTTTTAACATTATTCGCGGGTTTATTGAGGCAAGGAAAATACTCGCCAAAGAAATGCCCGCGCTGCTCTTTTCTAAAGGCGGCTTTGTGAGTGTTCCGCCGGTAATTGCCGCTGCGAGTTTAAAGATCTCCGTACATACGCATGAATCAGACGTTAGTCCTGGTCTTGCAACAAAAATAAATACTTTTTTTGCGGAGCGGGTATGGACGGCTTATGAAAAAACAGAATTGTTTTTTAAACCACAGTTTCGTAAAAAAGTCAGGCGCTGCGGCAATCCGGTACGCAGTGTATTTCTTGAGGCAAACGCCCTGCGCGGGCGGATCTTTCTGGAAAAAAAAGCGGGGCAGACAATCCCTGAAGACAAAAAAATCCTGCTTGTTCTTGGAGGAAGTCAGGGGGCTAAGGAGATAAATGATCTTGTAACGGCATGTCTTGGTGATTTTACAAAGTATTTTTTTGTGGTTCATCAAACGGGCTATGTTCTTGGGGATACTGATACGTCTCCTGCTGGTAACGTCTCAAAAAATTATCTTCCATTGGCGTATATGAAAGACGAACTTCCCGATGTTTTGGCCGCAGCGCATCTTGTACTGGGGAGAAGCGGGGCTGGTACTGTTTGGGAAGCGGCGGCGGCGGGCGTTCCAATGTTGCTGATTCCGTTGTGTGGCAGCGGTACAAGAGGCGATCAGGTTGAAAATGCCCGTTATTTTACCGGAGAAGGCGCTGCGCTTATGCTTATTCACCCCAAACCGGAAGAGCTTATGCAGACTATTTTAGATCTTATTAAAGATGAAAACGGTTTGGCGGCGCTTGCCGCCGCTTCAAAACGGGCGGGAAAACCTGATGCTGCAAAAATTATTGCGGATGAAATATGTCTCAAATTTGATATGAACGTTTAATGCCAGCTACTTAATTATCCCGCCGTATTTTTACGGGATAGTTTTTTCATTTTCTACACCAGCGGACTCTGGTTTGGGGGCTGCGCCGTTTTCCGGTACATTTTCTGCATCATGCGTATCGGGCGTTTGATTTTGCTCGCTGGATTCGTTGACATAAACACCGCTTACATTGGTACCAAAGACCCATGTTCTGCTCATTATGTCGGCGTAAAAATCGGCGCCGTTTATATCGGTACCGTCCTTGCGTGATATATGTACGGAATCACCTTTACCGCCTTGCAGTATTTTTTGTTTGTCCTGCCATTCGAGCGATACGGTTTCCAGATTAAAGTCTTCAGAGTCGACACGGATATTTACACCTTTGGACATTTTGACATTGTTATTTGCCGTATCGATAGAAGCATCGCCCCCATTTCCCGCTGCTTCTACTTCCGCAGAGACCGGTTTGTACTGCTGGAATTCATAATTCGAGATATTCATAGTATGTTTGGTTTCATATTTTTCGGCTATTTCAGCGATTAATTTTGCGGAGATGCTGCCGTCTTTAACGCGAACATATTCTAAATTTTCCATAGTTATTTCAGGAAAATCCAGCGATTCTTCAACGGTGTCACCGTAATTAAAGGTACAAGATATAAGCGCCGCGAATAACGAAGAAATAATAAGAATAAACCTCATACCCTTTTTATCGGATGTTTTTCTTAAATTATTAAGGAAAATATTGATGTCTGTATCTATTTTACGACCGGTCAGTTCTGCCGCGCTGTAGTTCATTTTTATGTAAAAACGCGTTGAGTTTTTATTAAACAGGTAAGTAATTTATCGAAGCTATCCGCGAATGATTTTAGGTTTTTTTTATTATAATTATGGGGACGGGTGATATTTGCGCCGGTTTTTATTATATCTATCTGGAAGCAGCGAATGGAATAATATTCGCCGATGTTTTCTTTGGTAAAGATTCTGCCTTTATCGTCCATAGTGTAGACGGATTTTTCGACAAGCCGTCTTGCAAGGGGAATATCGCGGGTGATAGCGATGTCTCCCTGACAGGCAAGCTCGACGATTCTATTGTCGGCGGCGCCTTCTTCTTCGCTGCAGAGTTCCATAACGGCGGTTCCCCAAAGGCCTGGTATTTTACGGTTAGCCGCGAAGAGTGCTGGTGTGCCAAGCCGGTTTGCAGCTTTGAGTATTACTTCACGAACGATGGCCGGGCATGAATCTGCATCAACTAAGATTTTCATAAATTTATGGTATTATGGTAAATATTTTTTTTGAAAAATTCCACAATAAAAAATTACTGCGTCTTGCGCTGTATTTTGGGCAGGATGTGTCCGCCATTGCCGGGTGTTTTTACTGGACGGGCGGCGGAAAGGATGCGCGCCAGCAGATGCAAAAAAAATCCTGCTACAAAAATCGCGCAGTAAAGCGGCAGCCAATCGCCTGTTTTTTGATAGAATGTTCTGCCGGATTTTTTTTTGATGGCGGCTTTAGTTACGATGAATGAGGGCGTAAAAGGCGATATTTTGCGGACGATGTTTCCTTTGGCATTGATGACGGCGGTAATTCCGCTTGTTGCGGCGCGGGCAAGGACGGCTCTATTTTCGATGGCGCGAAACCGCGCTGCCGCAAGATGCTGATATTCGGCGGAGGTACGGTTCGACCAGGAATCATTGGTTAGATTTACAAGGATATCTGCGCGCGACCCTTCTGTTTTTGAAAAAAATTCTACGCACAGAGGCCCAAAAGCGTCTTCAAAACAGATTGGAGTCCCGATAGAGAACGTTTCGTTGTTTATTCCGGTGATTTGCATAAGGTTCGGGCTGCTGCCATGCTCCCAACTGCTGTCGAAACCGGCAATTTTTCCCATGAACCACCGCATCCATCGGTATTTTTGCAGCGGGATATATTCGGCGAATGGAATCAATTGGCGTTTTGCGTAAAAATCAGCCGCATATCCCTTTTCGATGAGCAGGGCGGCATTGGCAAGCCCATCTTTGTATGGCGCGGGCGCACCGGTAAGCAGCGAGGCATTCAGAGAGGAAGAGAATGATTCCAGCGGATCGTCCGGCGGAAAGGCGCTATAAAATCCTCCTGTGACGTAGGGATATTGAAGTACGGTTTCCGGCCAAACGAGCAGCGCGGGCATATACGAATCCGGCACGGACGGCGGCAACGCTGCGTTTTTACCGTAGACTTCCTGAAGATGTGAGATCGCCGCCCTGCTGAGGGACATTGCGCTTTGCAGGGTTTGTTCTTCTCCATCCGTCCAGAAATCTGTGTTTGGCTGAATCAGAATTAAAAAGACGCTCTGTTCTTGCGCGTAGGCAGGAGGGTGCGAGTATGTTTTGGCGAATTGGGCGGTGTGGAGTACGCCGTACAAGAAATTACAGGTGAATATCAGCATGAGGATGATGGCTGCGGGCACAAGTCCGGCGGTCATCTGCGGGCAGACGGCGTAGTGCGGCGTGGTCTTCACCTGTGTGTAGAGAGGGAGCGGGTGAATCCGGTTTGGGAGTATGCGGACGCGGCGCGGGATAGCGAGAATCTTGAGGCGGAGCACGTCTGCAGTTTCGGCCAAGACGGCGCAGCTGAGAGCGAGCATGAAGCTCAATCCCCAAACGCCTGCGATGTCGGCGCTTTGCAGCAGGATGGGATGCGCGCTCAAGCTGTAAGGAATCAGTCCCCACGGAAAGCCCAAGCTTCCTGAACTTTTCAGATATTCCCAGAGCGTCCAGATAGCCGCGGTAAGGAAGGGGCGCACGCAGGACACAGGAATACGCGGGTCTGGTGCAAGTGTGCGCGAATTCGGCGCGGACGGACGGCGGTTAGCCGCGGGCGAATCGGTCTCGCTGTCGCGGGTTTGGACGGTCTGCATGAAGCCAACGGCGCGCTCTACGGTCTTGTGAGCCACGACGGCGGACACGGCATAGATGAGCAATGCGGCGAGGCATTGGAGGATGGCGAAGAACAGCGTGGTAAGACCGAGCGTCCAGACGGCTAGACCGTGGAAGAACGCAAGCCAGTAGCAGGAGGCGGCGTGGAATAGCCCGCCGAATATGAAGCCGCAGGCGGCGGCTTCTCGTGCGCTGTGGGCAAGGTAGAGCGCGAAGAAATAGGGTGCGAGCGCAACGAATCCGAGCGGGGCGAAGCCCCAGTTTGAAAAATCGCTTGGAATAGCGAGCGTAAGCAATATTGCGGCAAGAACCGGCGCGCTGTAGATTCGGTAATTACGGTACATATACGGAGCAGGGGGGATTCGAACCCCCGGAACCCTTACGAGCTCAATGGTTTTCGAAACCATCTCCTTCAACCGCTCGGACACCGCTCCTCGGTATTGGAAGATACTACCCGAAAACCGGCGCGCTGTCAATCTCCCGCGCGGATGCCGTTTGTCCGCGCGCGGCCGTCTGATAAGGCGTGGCCGCTATGCTGAATCGTTTTTTTGTGCGATAGTATAAACGATGGAGGCATACGGAGAACTATGAGATCGCAAAAAGAACTTGCGCTGGACGGCAAATTGACCGCGCTGGCGGAATCCTTTCATCTTTCGGGAAAGATGGCGCGGGGGTTGCAGCTTCTCCTCTGCGATGAGGAGATTCAGGCCGCTCAGGAATACGCCAACACCGTATCGATTGTCAGGCTGGGGTATAATGATCACGGGCCGGTGCACATGCGTACTGTGGCTTTCAACGCCCTGTATATGCTCGGTTTGCTGCGGAAGGCGGAAATCAAGACCAGTCTTGAGAAGGACGAATGCGGTGATTTTGAAGACAGCCTGACGGCGGTACTGTTTGCGGCGATGCTGCACGACATCGGCATGGGCGTGGGGCGGCAGGATCACGAGCTGCACAGCGTTTACATGGCTTATCCTATTCTCGACCGTATTCTGGCGCAGGTCTACGAGGGAGACTGGCATAAACGGACGATGGTCCGCGCTATGGCGCTGGAAGGGATTTCCGGCCACATGGGAAACCGGACAGTCCATTCGCTGGAAGCCGGCGTGGTTCAGGTTGCGGACGGCTGCGATATGACCAAGGGGCGGGCGCGGATTCCGATTGCGCTGAACCATAACGCCCGCGCGGGCTCCATCCACCAGTATTCCGCCAATTCGATTGAGGATGTTCGTATCGGCGCGGGAGCGCAGCGGCCTATTCGGGTTGATATAGTCATGTCGAGCGAGATAGGGCTGTTTCAGGTGGAAGAAGTGCTGTTGGGAAAGATAGCCGCCAGCGCGGCCAAGCCGTTTATCGAGCTGTACGCCCAGGTACGGGACGAAGAGACCCGCCGGTATTTGTAGAC
>JAITHJ010000065.1 GCA_031280035.1 Spirochaetaceae bacterium
TATAGAGAACCGGTATATAACGGTATACACAGTCTGAGAGTAACGTTACACAGTATCTCTGTATAACGTTATAAAGCGCCGCTGTGTAACGCTGCTAAAAAATTATAAACAGTTGTATAACTCTTGTATTTTTTTTGCTCTTGTTGTACAATAAAAATGCTTGGAGCGGTGACCGAGAGGCCGAAGGTGATTCCCTGCTAAGGAATTGTACCTCAAAAGGGTACCGGGGGTTCAAATCCCCCCTGCTCCGGTATAATTGCGCTTGGCTTCCCAGTTGAGCAATGGGTGGAAAGGCGCAGCAATGCTTTTCTAGGAGGAAAACATGGAAAAAAATGTATATTTTTTTGGTGATGGAAGCGCCGATGGCGACGCTAAAATGAAGGCCCTGTTGGGAGGTAAAGGTGCAAATCTTGCCGAAATGACAAACATCGGCATTCCTGTACCGCCGGGCTTTACAATCTCCACCGAGGTCTGTGCAGCTTACTATGAGCAAGGGCAGAAGCACTCGGATAGGGTAAAGGCCGAAGTTGCGGAAAATCTTACGCGGCTTGAGTCTCTTATGGAAAAGAAACTCGGTGACGCCAACGATCCGCTTCTTGTTTCAGTGCGTTCCGGCGCCGCAGTATCTATGCCTGGGATGATGGATACAATACTCAATCTGGGAATGAATGATAAAGCGGTACGCGGTCTTGCAAACAAAACAGGGAATCCGCGTTTTGCATGGGATGCTTACCGCCGGTTTATTCAAATGTACGGAGATGTTGTACTCGGCGTCCCTCACGAAGAATTTGAAGCTGCTCTTAAAGCTCGTAAGGCAGTCAAAAAAGTTGAACTTGATACAGGTCTTGATGAACACGATCTTGAAAAACTTGTTGATGAATATAAAAAGATAGTAAAAAAACACAAGAAAAAAGATTTTCCTCAAGATCCGCACGATCAGCTTTGGGGAGCAACTAATGCGGTTTTTGGCTCGTGGATGAATGACCGTGCAATAAAATACCGCGAAATTAATGAGATACGCGGACTTAAAGGCACTGCAGTAAATATTCAGTCAATGGTTTTTGGTAATTTTGGGAATGATTCCGGTACCGGTGTTTGTTTTAGCCGCGATCCTTCGACTGGTGAGAATAAATTTTACGGCGAGTATCTTATGAACGCGCAGGGAGAAGATGTTGTTGCGGGAATCAGAACGCCGGAAAAGCTTTCTAAGCTTGAAAAACAAAATCAAGAAGTTTATCAGCAGCTTGTTACTATAAAAAACATACTCGAAAACCATTTTAAGGATATGCAGGATATGGAGTTTACGATTCAACAGGGCAAACTCTTTCTGTTACAAACCCGTAATGGTAAACGCGGCGGCGCGGCGGCGGTTAAATGCGCCTTAGATATGGTTTCAGAGGGGCTTATTGATAAAAATACTGCTATAATGCGCGTAGAGCCGGGTCATATTGATCAGCTTCTCCATCCTCAAATGGATCCAAAAGCGCTGAAAGCGGCCAAGTCTCTTACAAAAGGACTTAACGCATCGCCAGGCGCGGCGACAGGCCGTATTGTATTTACCGCCTCTGACGCCGAACTCTGGCATAAAAAAGGTGAAAAGATTCTCCTTGTCCGTCAGGATACGAGCCCTGAAGATATTGGCGGCATGAATGTTTCAGAAGGAATTCTTACTTCGACAGGAGGTATGACGAGTCATGCCGCTGTTGTTGCGCGAAGCATGGGAACTCCCTGTGTTGCCGGTGCGAAAGGCGTGTCGGTACAGGGCAAAAAGGTTGTTATTGGCGGTAAAACTTTTAAAGAAGGCGATTGGCTTTCTATCGATGGATCAACGGGCGATGTTTACGGTTCAAAACTTCCGCTTGTACAACCGAAAGTCTCTAAAGATATGCAAAAATTCCTTAGTTGGTGCGATGAAGTGCGCAACGGAACAACGCGCGGCGATGTTCACGGCTTTAATATCCGGTGTAATGCGGATTTGCCCACAGACGCTGTACGAGCGTTTGAGTTTGGCGCGGACGGCGTAGGTCTTTGCCGTACCGAGCATATGTTTTTTGACAAAGCGAAACTGATTCACTTTCGCGCAATGATTCTTGCTGATTCTGTGGAAGAGCGTAAGGCGGCGCTTAAAAAGATCCTGCCGCTTCAGAAAAAAGATTTTGTCGGCATATTCAAGGCAATGAGCGGAAAACCCGTTACGGTTCGTCTTCTTGATCCGCCTTTGCATGAATTTGTTCCTCATACAAAAGATGAAATTGCTGAACTTGCCAAGCATTTAAAAACTACGCCTAAAACATTGCAGCCCAAGATTGATAAACTTCGTGAAGCGAATCCGATGCTTGGACATCGTGGCTGCCGTCTTGCTGTTACCTATCCTGAAATTTATGATATGCAAGTTGAGGCTATCGCGCTTGCCGCGGCGGATTGTATCAAGGCCGGTACAAAAGTGCATCCGGAGATTATGATTCCTATAGTTGTAACGGCGCGTGAGTTAAAACTGCTCCGTCCGTCTGCGGAAGCGATAATCAAGAGCGTTTCTGAGAAGACCGGCGTAAAGATTCCGGTTCGCATTGGTACAATGATAGAAGTTCCGCGTGCGGCGCTCACATCAGAACATATTGCAAAATACGCTGATTTTTACAGCTTTGGTACCAACGATCTTACTCAAATGACCTTTGCGTTCAGCCGTGATGACGTTGGTTCTTTTGTGCCGAGCTATCTTGAAAAGCATGTTTTGGATGTTGATCCGTTTAAGTCAATTGATGAAGCCGGCGTAGGAAAGCTGATCCAAATGGCGATTAAGGACGGACGCAGCGTTAAAAGTGATCTTAAAATTGGTATTTGCGGTGAACATGGCGGTGATCCTGCTACAATAGACTTTTGCTATCGTGCCGGAATGAATTACGTGTCGTGTTCGCCGTTCCGTGTTCCGGTGGCGCGGCTTGCTGGAGCGCAGGCCGTCTTACGAAACAAAGGCTAGCGCGATTACCGGATGGTGCCGCCGCCAATAACCAAGTCGCCGTTGTACATCACGGCGGCTTGGCCGCTCGTAATGGCGGCTTGCGGATGGTCAAAATCAATGCGGAAGCTGTCTGTGCCGGTTTGTTCGGCAATGGCTGATTGTTCTTTTTGCAGGTAACGTGTCTTTACGCTGACGCGGAGAGGCGCGTTAAGATTTCCGCATGCGATAAGATTCATATTATCTGCGGTTAGGCTTGTTGAGTAAAGCGAAGATTTTGGGCCAAGCGTAATAGTATTAGTTTGCATTGATTTTGATTGTACGTAAAGCGGAACGGATGCTGATATGCCAAGTCCGCGCCGCTGGCCAATAGTGTAGCGCACAATCCCGTTATGTACGCCGATTTTTTTCCCCGAAAGGTCTCGTATGTCGCCTGACGGGTATTGTTTTCCGCGCCGTGATTCCATAAAACCGGCGTAGTCGCCATTGGGTACAAAACAAATGTCCTGGCTATCCTGTTTACCGGCATTGATAAAACCATGTTCTTCGGCAATGTTTCGTACTTCCTCTTTTGTAAGATCTCCTAATGGAAAAACTGTCGCGGCGAGTTGGGCTTGTGTCATCATATAAAGAACATAACTCTGGTCTTTGTTCGTATCGAGTCCCTTTTTCAGAAGGAATCTTCCGTTTGATTTTACAATACGCGCGTAATGTCCTGTAACAAGCGTATCGAATTCAAGCTGGCGCGCGCGGTACAGCAGCGTGTTAAATTTTATAAAACGATTGCAGTCAATACAGGGGTTTGGAGTTCCTCCTCTTTCATAAGTCGAAATAAATTTTTTTATGACATCATGCTCAAACTCGTCTTTGAGATTGAGAGTATAGTGCGGAATGCCTAAACGAAATGCCACATCCCGCGCGTCATTTACATCAGAAAGAGAACAGCATGATTTTTTATGTAACGCATCCGGTTCTTCAGCATCAAAGAGTTTCATGGTAACGCCGGCGCAGGTAAAACCGCGCTGCTGCATTAAGAAAGCGGCGACCGAAGAATCGACGCCGCCTGACATTGCAATAAGGGCATTAGGCATTAACTGCGCCCTGTTTATCAACGTTTGTATTTCATCGTATCGAGTTTTGCATCGCCGCGTGTTATGCTAAACCACACTTCTTTTGCGGCGTTCTCACGTAAAGCTTTGTAGAATGAAGCCATATCACGTACCGGAACATCATTTACAGCAGTAATAATATCGCCGCGTTGAATATTAATTATAGCGGCAGGGCTTTTTTCTATTACGCGGACTACGGCAATTCCTTTGGCGTTTTTATCAAGCCTTAAAAGAGTCCGAATCTCATCGGTTACCGGATGTATATAAAATCCCGGCCAAAGTTTGCTGTTCTCACTTGATACGGCATCATTTCTTGTATCAATTTTGATTTGAATATCACGCGGTGAGCCGTCGCGTATAACAGTGAACGTGTGCGTTTCACCAGGTTTAAGATTACCGACAGTTTGCTGAAGCCTGGTTACATTAGCTATATCTTTACCATCTATGCGGGTAATAAAATCACCGGGCGTTACGCCGCCTTTTTCCGCAGGCGATCCGATAAAGACATCAGAAGCAAGCGCGCCGGTTTTCCCTTCAAGTTTGAGTTCTTTTATTACCTCAGTGTCTTTTTCTATATCGATAAGGCTTGCGCCAAGCCAGCCGTCACTGACTGAACCCTTATTGATAAATTCTTCAATAGTACGCTTTGCATTATTTATCGGAATTGAAAATCCGAGCCCAACTGATCCGCCGCCCGAACTTGAGGCTATCCACATATTTATTCCGATAACCTCGCCTTTGATATTTACGAGCGCTCCGCCTGAGTTACCTTGATTTATTGAAGCATCGGTTTGTATGAAGTCGTTAATATTATCGCCAGGCCCGCCAGTACGGCCTACTGCGCTGACTATTCCCATCGTAACTGAAGATGAAAATCCAAGCGGGTTGCCAACGGCAATAGCCCAGTCTCCAACGGCCACAGAGTCTGAGTCTCCAAGGACTGCAAGAGCGAGTTTTTCCGGCGTTTTGACTGAAACCATTGCAAGATCGCGCCGTGAATCCCGTCCCACAAGTTTAGCTGGAAATTCTTTTCCGGTGTTGGTTTCTACTGTTATTTCTTCTACAGGTTTTCCATCATCGCTTACCACGTGATAATTGGTTAAGACATAATAAATATCGCCGTCTTTGCGGATAATAATACCTGATCCAAGCCCCTGTGAGCGAAATTCACGACTGTTTTCATCGCCGTTATTCCGCGGTGAATTGGGGCCGAATAAAAAATCCCACGGAGTTCCATTAAGATTCGGTATTTGCTGTTTTCGTACGGAAATTGTTTTAAGCTGAACAACCGCAGGGACAACCCTTTCAGCGACAGACCGTACGGCTGTTTGGACGCTTTCTGCAGAGGCGAGCGCGCTTGCCGAAACTGTAGTCTGTGTTTGCTGCGCCTTGGCGATATTTTCCGACACTGATTTTGCGCAGGAAAATGATAAAAATGCTAATGAAAACCCAAAAATCACACCAATAAGAACTAAATTAAAGATAAAGAATTTTTTTGAGGACAATTTCTTTATTAAATCCATTACTATGCTCCTGAAACTACGAAATTTTATTCTCAACTACTTTATCAAAAAAAAAAGTAAATGAATAGTTACAATATAACTGATTATTTTCTTTGGTGAAGATTAATTTAAGCTTGGCATGGTTTTTGCTATATAAACAAACAACGTTATTTTGATTTTTTAGGAGGATAAAAGTGCGAAAAAAACTACTTTTTTGTGGCGTTTTATGCTTTGTTTTGACCGCGGCTCTTTTTTCAGAAGAGGTGATTCCGGAAGGTGCGGCGGAAAACAATATAGCGGAGAATGCCATTGGGCTTGCGGCTGTAGCCGAAGTATCGTCTATGGAAAATTCTATTGCAGATAGTTCTATAGTTTTTTCTCTAGATATGGTCTGGCTGTTTTTGGGCGCAATTCTTGTTTTTATTATGCAGGCAGGATTTGCTCTGGTGGAAACAGGTTTGACGCGCGCGAAAAACGGAGTGAATATCTCGATGAAAAACGTGATGGATTTCTGTTTTGGCGCAATAGCTTATTGGGCTATCGGCTGGGGGCTTATGTATGGCGCCGACTTGGGCGGTTTTATAGGCGGCGACCAGTTTTTGTTTGGACCGATGTCTCTTGACGCGGAATCAGGCGCTTTTTATAAAAGCTGGTTCTTTCAGGTGGTATTTGCAGCGACGGCGGCTACAATAGTTTCCGGCGCTATGGCTGAACGTACGAAATTTGTATCATATTTATTTTATTCGGTTGTAATTTCAGCGCTGATATACCCCATACAAGGACACTGGATTTGGGGCGGCGGCTGGCTTGGTAAATTGGGATTTCATGATTTTGCCGGTTCAACAGTAGTACATTCCGTTGGCGGTTGGGCTGCATTGATAGGCGCGGCAGTTTTGGGCCCGCGAACCGGAAAATATATAAAAGGTCAGGACGGAAAAGTTTTAGTAAAAGCGTTTCCCGGTCATAATATACCGTATGCTTGTCTGGGCGTGATGCTGCTTTTTTTTGGATGGTTTGGCTTTAACGGCGCATCAACCGGCACTGCCTTTGGCGATGGCGGTATATTTTCAGGAGTGAACATTGCCCGCGTATGCGTTACAACAACACTGGCCGCGGCGGCAGGGGCTATTACTGCAATGTCCGTTTCATGGCTTCTTTTTAAAAAACCGGATTGTTCGATGACTTTGAATGGTCTGCTTGCGGGACTTGTTTCGATTACGGCTCCATGCGCTGTCGTTTCGCCATCTGCGGCTATTATTATTGGCATTGTAGGAGGAACGCTTGTTGTACTGTCCGTTGAATTCATCGATAAAATACTGAAAATTGACGATCCTGTCGGCGCGGTTTCAGTGCATCTTACCTGTGGCATTTGGGGAACATTTGCCGTAGGCATTTGGGCCAACGCGCCTGAAGACGGCATATTGGGTGTTCTGCATGGCGGCGGTTTTACGCAGCTTGGAATGCAGACTGTGGGTATTGCGGCGGTAGGAATATGGACGGTTGTTACAAGTCTGGTTCTTTTTCTTGCTTTGAAGGCTGTTACGGGACTTCGCGTAAGCCAAAAAGAGGAACTTATGGGACTGGATATTACTGAACACAAAGCTGAAGCGTATACGGGTTTTCAGATATTCAGCAATATATAACGGCGTAAACGTTTTACCGTCCTTTAAGCGAAAAATTGTCTTTAAGGTGCGGTAAAAAAAATTGGAGGAGCTATGAAACTCATAATTGCATATATTCAACCACATGCGTTGAATGATGTGAAACAGGAACTTTATATGGCCGAAGTCAAAAAGATTTCGGTTACAAATGCGATGGGGTGCGGTCAACAGGGCGGTTATGTCGAGCATTACCGCGGCGTTGAGGTTGAAGTGAATCTTCTTAAAAAGGTTCGTATTGAAATTGCTGTAAATGACAATTTTGTAAAGCCGACAGTTGACGCGATTATAAAAGGCGCGCGATCAGGTGAAATCGGCGATGGTAAAATTTTTGTATTGCCTATTGAAGAATGCATCCGCATTCGTACAGGGGAAACAGGCAACGTCGCGATTGGTTAGCGGCGTAGAAGCTGGTACATGATATAATTGCATAGTGCAGTTGTATCATGTACTAATTAAATCATACAAAAATGTATGGTAAAAATATATTATTACAAAAATGTATTAAAATAGCTTTTTTGAGTGATAAATTTATAAATTATCTTGTCTACTGTGTCTAATTGAACAAACATAAATCTCAATTTATACTAATTCTAATCGAATATAGTAAATTACTGGGATAGTAATACAGCGGTTTAGTGTAAAACTGCGTTAAGTGAAAATTTAAAATCCGCGATTATGTGATTAAAAAAGATAAATCAAAGGAGCAAAATTAATGAATATGTTATTCAGCCTGTTTTTTTCTTTTGCAAAGATCGGCTGCCTTGCCTTTGGTGGCGGTTATGCGGCGCTTCCAATTTTAGAGCGTGAATTGATTGAAAAACGTAACTGGACAACAACGGAAGAGCTTTTGCGCTATTTTACAATAGCCCAAATTACACCGGGCGTTATAGCGGTAAATGTTTCAACATTTATTGGATATAAGATGAAAGGCGTGGCCGGAGGAATTGCGGCAACGCTGGGTTTTGTACTGCCGTCTGTTACAATGACCGTTATTACAGCGTCTGTGGTAAAAAGTTTTTCCAATATACCTATTATCCAGCATACCTTTAACGGAATTCGTTTAGCGGTAGGCGCGTTGATTTTGAATACGGTATTGAAATTGCTTGGGCGGATTTTGAAAAAAGACGGCGCGTTGTTTCAGAATATTATCGCAGTATTGCTTTGCGCCGCTGGATTTTTCTCTTCAGTAATTTGGAATGTAAACCCTGTGTTCATTGTTCTTGCCGCCGGTTTTACCGGTTTTTTACTATCTGGAAAATCTGACAAAAAAAAGTCTCAGGATGATGTATGATATATATAACGCTTTTTTTTGAATTTTTTAAAATTGGACTTTTTTCAATTGGCGGTGGTTTGGCAACCTTGCCTTTTTTGTACCAGCTTGCCGGTAAGTTCTTTTGGCTTTCCGCAGAAGATATTCCTAATATGCTGGCTGTTGTGCAGCTTTTGCCGGGCGGCGTTGGAATAAACCTTACCGCTTATACAGGATATCATATTTCAGTGCTTGGATCGTATATTGCTGTTTTGGGGATTATAACGCCGCAGATTTTTTGTATATCGTTTATAGCGCGTGTTTTTAATCAGTTCAGCAAGAACGGTATTGTACAAAGATGCTTTGCAGGACTGCTGCCGGCGGCGGCCGGTCTTTTAAGTGCCGCGTCATTTCAGGTTATAAAGCTTTCGTTGTATAATTCCAACGCAGAGATAGGGTATCAAATGATAAATCTAGCGGAGACAGGAATATTTGCGGTCATTTTTGTCTTAGTTTGTATGCTAAAACGCCTTCATCCTGCCGTATTTATAGCGGCGGCGGGCGTATTGGGAGCAATATTGAAATTATAATTGCCGCATCATAAGCTCTTGTGAGCGGATAAATGCCAAGATATTTATAAAATTATGGTGCTTCCGTAAAGCATGGTTAATTGTAACAACATTTATAAGGTATGAAAATAGTGTTTTTTTGCTTTATGATTGTTTTTATAGCAAAAATCTATGCGAATGGCAGCTCAGCGCCGGAAGACAATGTATCTTCAGGTGATAATTTTATCGCTCAGATGTTGTATTCGGGTTTTTGGGAAAATAATGATTCTTTTAAAAACAGAATAAACGCGATTCTCTTTATGCCGCTGAAATTTTCATTTCGCGCGCAATTTCTTGACAGGCGTCTTATTTCTCCTCAGGATGATTGGAATGCAGGATTGACAGAACTCGCCTTAGGATTATATCACCAGAATACCGGTACCCGTGCGCTTTATGGGAAATTAGAAACATGGGGACTTGCTGCACGGACCCGAAATATCTGGCTTCACTCACCGGCATGGTTTGAGGCGCACACAATTTCCAACGCGGACTTAAAAACCGAAATTTCGGTAAATAGTAACGAAGTTTTGTATTTTAATTGGAGAACGCCTGAACTTTTATCGTTATTCAACGTAAAATCAATCAAGAATTTTGATATAACAACCAATATTTCTACAACTTTTAGTAATGATGACACTATTTTTATTGAAGGCGGTGCCAATTTGCGCTATAAAGAGCGATATAAACTCCATTTTGAATGGCTTTATTGCGAAAAAAACTTACCGGCGCGTCATCAGACCGGCTGGTTTTCCGATAAACCGTATTTACCGCCACGTGACATGAATTTTTATGCATATAGTTTTGTATATAGTATGCCATTTTTGGGGATTTCTGCCGATATTGCCTGTTCCGATGTCTTTGGTTTTGGCAAAGATATTTATTTTAACGGTGGAATTCGTGCAGGCAGTAAGCCATGGCGGTTTTCATTTACTGCTGATAGCGCGGGAAGCCGTTATACCGGAAGCAACGGGTATATTCCGGGCGCAGGTTTTAGGACGGCGGGAAAAATCGAATGGTTTGGAAGAAAAAATGCACAGATTTTATTGGAAACAATACTGCGTTCCGGCAGAATAATGTCTCCTTTCGATAGATCATTTTCAAAAATAAAATACCATTTTCCGGTTAAAAGGGGCGTTCTTGTCGCGCTATCCCGAATTTCGCTTGAATTTGAACGCAATGCGGTTTCCCCAGAGAAAATAAAAGACAGTGTAACTTCATCTATTGGATTTACTACCGGTTCGGCCCGTTCTGTGATTCGGTGTTCGCTTACGGAAAATACTATGGAAAAACCGTACGGCATTAGTATTCCTTATCCTCATATTGTCTGTGAACATAAATTTGATCAATTTAAAATGACTTTTGAAATTTCTTATCCGGTATCATTTGTTACCCTGAAAAGCGCTGTTTCCTGCCATGTTTTAGCCGGAAAACAAACAAACTGGGATAAATCGATATCAGCTTCCGCATACGGCGTATTGGGCAGGCTTACCGTAAAGCTGTTTAATAATGAAAAAAACGGCGCATTTGACTACAGTGTTTCGTGGCGTCTTGAAAAGAAAATTTAAATTAGTTTGTAATGCGTACCGGTTCATTATTTGAAAGGAAATTTTGTCCGGCGATAACAATGAGTTCGCCTGCCTTGATCCCTGACACAATTTCTACGATGTTTTCATTTTCAATGCCGGGGATCACTTCACGCCTGCGGGCGATAGCGTTGTCGTCTACAATAAATACAATCCATTTGCCGTACGTGTTTATAAGCGCGTCCCGCGGGACCGTAAGCGTGTTCTCGTGAGTTTTTATGACGATAGAGATCGTTGCAAACATGCCGGCCCTTAAACGGGGATCGTTTTTATTAAGGCGAAGCCGTATTTTTAACGTACGTGACGCCGGATCGATTACAGGGCTGACTTCATTTATAATTCCGGTAAAAGTTTCATTGTCTATTGAATCAAAATAGATCGATGCGTTGAGTCCCTTGCGTATTTCGCTGGAAAAGCGTTCAGGAATATAGGATTCTATGGCAAGGCTTGTTGTGTCGCCGATTACGTAAATTGTTGATTGGGAAGTTACCATTTCTCCGGCGCTAAACGGCGATTGAAGAACCGCTCCGCTTATCGTAGAACGGACCGGACTTGCTGAAAAAACCTCGCCCGGCCGTGATGGATCAATGTACGCTACAATTTGGTTTTTTTCAATAATATCTCCTACACGGACAGTAAGCGAGGTAATTTTTCCGGCAATCTGTGGATATAAAGATACTTGTTTTGTTACAATGACATCACCCAAAACCGCAATGCTATTGCTTATTGTATCAAGGGTTGCCGGTAACACGCGCACTACTGTTGCGGTCTGTAACATCTGGGCCGCATCAGATTTGTTTTTTGAGGCTTTTTGTTTGTTTTGGGCGGAGCGCGCCGTGTTTGAGGCAGTATTATTTCCATTCTGGTTTGAGTTGGACGTCCTGCCTTGCGTATTCGCATTGCCGTTCCCTGCGCTTCCACTGTTTGCGCCTGCGCTTAAATTCAGTCCGTTTTTGTCCGAATCCCGTCCGCTGTTTGGGCTTATCGGTATGTTAATCGATTTTTGCTTTGAGGCAGACGCAGGCGCAGGAAGGGGCAGGGGAATCCCGCCGCCGCCTGCCGTACCTTTACGTGAGAAAACAGACGCAAAAATTAACGCGGCGAATAATCCTATAAAAACAAGTATTATTTTTCCGCCATTATTTAAAGGATATTTTTTAGGCATATTTTATTATCGTAATATAAAACAAATTTTTTACGGCATTGCGTTTTGTTCAGTATAAATCTAAAAATTTATGAAGGATAAGCGCCCTGTATACGAATAGTCTGGCGGAGCAGTAATTTGAGATTTTTAAAACCTAAGCGCCTGATTGCCAAAAATTTAGAAAAAATCGTAAAAACGCTGAAACTAGGGCAGCTTCTAATTTAGAATTGCCGCTGATGCGCTATTAGGGGTTGACATAATAAATATGATGTATCACAATAATAAAACTAGATTCGTGGAAGGTCATTATGAAAAAAATCTTTACAGCATTGTTGTGTTTTGCGTTTTTCATTATAAACGGCGCCGTTTTTTCACAGACATTAGATTCAGCGTTTTTTCTTCAGCGTGCTGAGGAATATAAAAATCAAAATGATTTAGGCAAAGCGCTTGATATGTATAACACCGTTTTATTAAAAGATCCTGATAATATTCAAGCTCTTAACGGACGAGGCGTTATCTATCAAAGACGTGGTGAATATTACAAGGCAAAGTCCGATTTTGAGCGTGCATTCAGCATAAATCCTGATATTGCTGAAAGCCGGCATAATCTTTTCAGTATAAATGAAAAAATAAGGTCCAGTTTCGGGTTTCCCCTGAATTTGATGGCGGATGATTATAAAGATGCCCCGCGTCTTTTGGGGACATCGGAATATACTGTTGTGGGGCCGGTTTACAATAGTTCCGGTGATACGGTTCCGCTTTATGACAGAGTGGTGGAGAAAGAGCCGTCGCAGTCCCTTTACGAAAGAAATACTGCCGGGAAACCCAATACAGTGCATCGAAATGATATTCCAGAGGCAGGTACTTCAACGGTGTATAAATATATTGATTTATACGATGCTGAAGATGAGGAAGAAGATTATGATGTAGAATATACGGTCATTGACAAGCCGCAAAGACGTGTTTCGCCGCGTACCAGCCCGAATAATGCGCACGATTCAGGCGGTTCTATGGAGGAAAGGCTGCCGCGCGCCGCGGTTCCTCTTGTTACGCTGCCGCCGCCTGCTAGCGGGTATTTGCCGCCGGAATCGCAGGGAAATGACGACTGGTATTATGAAGATCCTGAGTATACGATGCCCGCTGCGCCCGCTCCAAAAAACAATCCTGTTCAGCGTTTTTATGCTGAACAAGAGCCAAGAACACGAGAACCGGTTAAGTCCGCTTTGGAAAGACGGCGTGTTACCCCGTCTGTTGCTGAGCAGCCGCCCGCTTCGGCAAGAATTGAGACGCCGTTAGACAATAAAAGTTTTGGATCAGACTTGAAATCGGTACGCCTTGAACCTGATTTTGATAAAAACAGCGTGTCTTCCCGCAGCAGTTATGAGAAAGCTATTCTTATATACACCGATGTTATAACGCGCAATCCGAATGTTGCGATAGCGTTTAATAACCGTGGCGTCGCTTATGCCAAATTAGGCAATTATACTAAAGCTATCGAGGATTTTAATTACGCTTTACGGTTGAATCCGTATTATTACGATGCGTATGCGAATTGCAAGCAGGTTAAATTTACTTTGGCAATAAAATAACCGTAACTGTTTTAATCAGATCGAACGTCTCGATGGATAGACTGAAAGAGTTTTAAGATAAACCGGTTTAATGAACGCCTGTTTAAATTTAGCAGGATTTTACGCTGTGCTGTAATGAAAAAATTTTATCTCAATTCCGGGGGGTGGACAGAGATGAAAGGTGTCAATCACATGAAATTATTTTATGAAAGAAGAAAATACGCCATTTTGACGCTTTGCGTATTTTGTGCAAATTATTTTTTTGACAGACTTACAAAATTCATCGCATTCAATTATTTAAAAGGAAAAGGTCCATTGGGTTTCTTAGGGAATACAATTATTTTAATATATGTGGAAAACACAGGCGCTTTTTTTAATTTGGGATCGAATTGGAATCTTTATATAAAATATTTTACTTTTATCATTGCGCCGTTAATTGCATGTATGACAGGACTGATATATTTAATATTCAGGGAGAAAAAAATATTCAGAATAATAACTGGAAGCTGTATAATTGGCGGCGGCGCAGGAAATTTATTTGACAGGTTCTTTAATGAATTTAAAGTGATAGATTTTATAAATTTCGGAATTGAAAATAAAAGAACGGGAGTATTGAATACTGCGGATATATCAGTAACATTTGGAGTGATATTCTTATTTATCTATGAGATGAACAAAAGGCCCAAAATGCCTCATTGTTCCGCATAAATATAGTTTACCGCCGGATTGTCTTTACCCATATATTTTTGCCTTGATTAAACATAACAACAGAGATAAAATCAAATAGTGATCTATAATTGGAGATAGCGTTATATGATTTCAGAAACGGCTTGCGCCGCCGGTATGTATTTTTTTAAACAATCCCTCTTTCAACCGTCTACGGAGTGTGCGGAAAAACTGAAAACCGCGGCGGAAATTGCTATTCGGGATGTCCTTAAAATTCACTCTGGAGAACACGTATTAATCATAACAAATCCTGAATGCGTGGTAGCGCAAATTTCCGCAGCGCTGTATGATGCGGCTCTTGCCGCCGGCGGGAATCCTGTTGTACTGTTCCAGCCGCCTAAGTCTCAGATTGATTTTGCCGAAAAAAGCGTTATAGCAGCCTTTTCAGCGAAACCTGCGGCGGTTATCTCAATAAGCGCCGGAAAACTTGGAAAAGACGAACATGGAATTGCAGCGCCGTATTCGTGTAACGGTAAAACGTACGATCATATATTCCATGCTCATTTGTACGGAGAGAAAAGCTGCCGTTCTTTTTGGTCTCCGTCAATTACGCTTGATTCATTTATCCGAACTGTCCCGATAGACTATCGTCTGCTCCAGAACCGGTGTAAAATCATAAGCGAAATATTGGATGAAGCTGAATCTGTGCAGATTACGGCGGCGGGCGGCACGAATATCGAAATTGGACTTCGGGGCAGGCGCGCTATGAGGGATGATGGTGATTTTTCTGCGCCGGGAAGCGGTGGTAATCTTCCCGCAGGAGAGGTGTTTATAAGTCCCGAAAATGGTACGGCGCGCGGAATCATTGTATTTGATGGATCGATAAGTTTGGAAAACAAAGATATCATTATAAATAAACCTATTTTTTGCCGGATTTTAGATGGATTTATTACTGAAATAGACGGCGGCGATGAGGCAAGCGCGCTTAAAGATACCATAGAATTTGCGGAGCGCAATGCGTTTGAATTCGAGTGTTTGGCAAAGCTGCCCTGCGGAAACGGCGGGATTTACGCCAAAAACGCAAAAAATATTGGCGAACTGGGCATTGGGTTAAATCCAGAAGCGTTGATTACCGGGAATATGCTGGAAGATGAAAAATCATTTCATACCTGTCATTTTGCCATTGGGGAAAATTATGACGGAGACGCGCCTGCGTTAATTCATCTTGACGGTCTTGTCCGCAATCCAACGATAATCGCACGGCTGCCTAACGGCGAAGAGCGCCTTATTGAAGAAAAAGGCGCTTTGGTGATAGCGTAATTGTTTAGAAGCGCGGGAAAAGCGCTTTCAGACAAAATCCGCCGCTGTGCCGGCGTGCACTGACCACAAACGAATGAAGCAAGAGCCTTAAACAAACGCAACAACAAATAAATGCGCGGCTTCTTACGATGATTCTAATAAAAATTTAAAGTACATAACGAAACCAGCCGACAACGTAGAGGGATATTAAAATCATGAATTCGTATTATAAATACAACAACGCAGCATATATAAAGCGTACAAGACCCAGCGAGAAAATAAACAAATCACAGCTAGATATTACTCCACGGATGATGACATTTATGGGCGTAGCAGTTCTTTTGATGCTTTCTATTATATTTACGGTTTCAATTTCTTCATCTCTTTTTGAGGTTCCGCATATAACCAGTCCAATGGGCAATTTCTTTGTTGATTCTTATGGCATCCTGTCGTTTGTTATTCCGGCTTATTTTATTTTTGCCGCCGCTGTTTTGATTGATAAAGCATTCCGTCCCCGTCTTATCTTTATTTTAAACAGTGTGATATTTCCGTTTCTTACGCTTTCAATGGGATTTTCGTTTATGCGGGATTACAACAGTTATGCAGCAAGAATTCAGTTTTTTTCAGTAATTGGGAAAAGTGGATTTAGTTTTATAGTTGTTCTTGTTACTATGGCCGAGTGCTTCACCATATATTCGCTGTCGGTATTATTTTTTCCTGAACCGGTGCAGCGCAGACGCGGTTCTTTTCATGCGGTTCATCCGCAGGGCATGGTTAAAAATGCTAAAGAGGAGCAGAAAACAGAAATTACGCTGTTCAACGCGCCGTGTGATGATACTCAGATTAAGCCATTCATTCGTATAGCGTCGTCAGAACCTTCGGTTGCGAAAATCCAGCGCGATTATGCTGCTGAATTCGATAATTTTAGACAGATAGGCCAAGAAAAGAGTGAAGAGCCTTTGTTTTGGGCGCTGGACGCGAATCTTCAAACGCTCAACGCACGATTAAAAAATCTTGGATCTGATTTGGAATGCATCGATGCGCAATTTACGACGCTTGATTCAAAAATAGAGAATATTAAAGACGAATTTGACGATATGGATATGAATGACAGGCTTGAGCAGTATGAATTATTTAGCGATGAACCGCGAATACCTAAAATAAAAAAGCATGAAGAATCAGAAAATGATTCAAATGAATGTTCCTTTGCCGGTATAGAACTGGAATCTATTATCTATGAGACAGAAAAAGAAGCCTTGAAAAAAACAGAGGATGTACTTATTGAACAACGCGATAAATATAAAAAGAGAGTTTTACCGGAGTATAGTGAATATAAGATTCCTGTTGACGATATTTTAGACGAGACGTCAACTTCTCAGTATTGGATTATAGATGAAACGACAAAAAATGCGGCGCGTGTTCTTACGGAAACTTTACGCGAGTTCAATATCGAAGCTGAAGTTACGGGTATACGCAAGGGGCCGGTTATAACTTCATTTGAAATACTTCCATCGCCAGGCGTAAAGCTTTCAAAAATCGTAAACTTGCAAGATAATATCGCATTACGGCTTGCTGCGGCTTCTGTCCGTATCGTTGCTCCGATACCGGGAAAACATGCCGTGGGTATTGAAATCCCGAATAAAAATAGAAGTATCGTTTCCTTTCGTGAAATAATCGAGAGTGAATTAAAAAATGATGCTAAAAAGGCTGAAATTCCTGTAATACTAGGCAAAGACATAACAGGAGAAGCCGTTACTGTAGATCTTACCACAATGCCGCATCTTCTTATTGCCGGTTCAACAGGTTCGGGCAAGTCTGTGTGCGTGAACGCATTGATACTTTCCATTTTGTACCAACGTGCGCCTTCACAATGCCGTCTTATTCTTATTGATCCTAAAATAGTCGAGCTAAAGCTCTATAATGATATACCGCATCTTTTAACTCCTGTTATTACAGAACCTAAACGCGCGTTTCAGGCGCTTCAGTATTGTATTTATGAAATGGAACGGCGTTACGCCTGTTTGGACAGTCTTGGCGTACGCGATATAAAAACGTATAACCGGCGTATCAAAGAACGCAGAATTGCCGCTGAATATATGCCTTATATT
Organism: Spirochaetaceae bacterium; assembly: GCA_031280035.1. Lineage (GTDB taxonomy): Bacteria > Spirochaetota > Spirochaetia > Treponematales > Breznakiellaceae > JAIRPU01. The sequence goes on from JAITHJ010000065.1 coordinate 17,454, forward strand.
GTTGTTGTTATTGATGAATTTGCCGATCTTATGGCCACTACAGGCAAAGAACTTGAATCGACTGTGGCGCGCCTTGCCGCGATGAGCCGCGCGGTGGGAATTCATCTTGTGCTTGCCACGCAGCGGCCTTCAATAGATGTGATAACAGGTCTCATTAAGTCAAATATACCGAGTAGAATTGCCTTTATGGTTGCAAGCATGATGGATTCACGTATAATAATAGACACAACAGGCGCAGAGAAACTTTTAGGCAAAGGCGATATGCTTTATTCCGGCGTTGTAGACCCATTTCCGGTTCGGATGCAAGGCGCGTTTGTTTCAGAAGATGAGGTTGAGCGCGTTGTTGATTATGTAAAGAATTTTGGTGAGCCTGATTATATTGACGAGGAAATTTTCTTTTATGATGACAACGCAGAAAGTTCTCCGGTTGAATATGACGAAGGAAGCGATCCTCTTTATGAGAAAGCAATGGAAATTGTTGTTCAGCAGGGGAAAGCGAGCGCAAGTTATATACAGCGCCGTCTTAAAATAGGCTATAATCGCGCGGCGCGTTTGGTAGAGGAGATGGAACATCGCGGCATTGTGGGGCCTGCACAGGGATCTCGTCCCAGAGAGCTGCTCCGCGCCGTATAACATATCGCGGCGTTATGCGTTAGAGAGAGGCTTGATGTATCTTGACACAAAAAGTTATTTCTAATTAAATACATTCTTAATTTTAATTTGCAAGGAGGCGGACGAAAGGCATTGAATGGAAGCAACGTCATTGTCAAGGATGTCTGTAAAGCTTTTGGGGATTTTAGCGTCCTCAATAATGTATCTCTTGATATTAAGAAGGGAGAATTTTTCTCTCTTTTAGGGCCGTCAGGCTGCGGGAAAACAACCTTGCTGCGGATAATTGCCGGATTTGAAACACCGGACAGCGGGAATGTCTTTATGGATAAAGAGGAGGTTCTTTCATTACCGCCCAATCACAGGAAGGTAAATACAGTCTTTCAAAATTACGCGCTCTTTCCTCATCTTACTGTTTTTGAAAATGTCGCTTTCCCTTTAAAAATAAAAAAAGTTCCAAAAGACGAAATCATTGAGCGCGTCAATAGATATGTCAAACTTGTGCAGCTTGATGATCATAAGAATAAAAAACCCAGTCAGCTTTCTGGAGGACAAAAGCAGCGCGTTGCTATAGCCCGCGCTCTGATTAATGAGCCGCAGGTTTTACTGCTTGACGAGCCGCTTTCCGCTCTTGACGCAAAACTTCGTCAGCATATGCTCATTGAGCTTGATGAAATTCATGACAAAATTGGGATTACCTTTATTTATGTAACTCACGATCAGCAGGAGGCTCTTTCTGTTTCTGACCGTATTGCGGTTATGAATCAAGGCGATGTTTTGCAGGTTGGTTCTCCGCAGGAAATTTATGAAAGTCCAGCCACGAATTTTGTCGCGCAGTTCATAGGGGAGACAAATCTTTTTAATGGGATTGTCTGCTCGGTAAATAAAACCGGCGGTTCTGAAACTGAATACATGGTTGAACTCGATATTCCTGAACTGGGGCGTATTAAAGTTACTACAGTTGATGAAGTACATACCGGACAAAAAGTCAGTTTTACCGTGCGTCCTGAAAAAATTTCTATTTCGACTGAAAGGCGGGTTACCAATCGTGAGGATATTAACTTTTTTCAAGGCGTAGTTTCCGAACCGGTCTACTCTGGATTTCAGTCAAAATTTTACGTCAAATTAAAAGATCAGAATGCGGGCGTATCTTCGGTAACGCTTAAAGTGATAAAACAGCACGCGGTCTACTATGAAGATGATAATCAAATAGTTTGGAAGGACGAGGTTTTTCTTTCGTGGAGCGCAAATGACGGTTATATCGTTGAGGCGGGAAACTGATGGCCGGCGCATATTCTGAAACAAAGAAGTTAATCTCCAGACCTAAAAATTTAGGGCCGGTTTATTCTTCTCCAATGACGATTTGGTTTACGGTCTTTTTTCTTATGCCGCTTTTAATAATCCTTGTCTATAGCTTTTTGAAGAAGGATATTTTTGGTGGAGTAACAAAGGAATTTAGCCTGAATGCATATAAAGCGCTTATAAATCCAAAGATTGCGGTTATAACGCTGCGTACGCTGTTTATTTCATTGGCAGCAATGATATTAACCATAATCGTTGCGCTGCCGTGCGGTTATTATATGGCCCGCAGCCGAAATCAGACATTCCTTCTTCTTTTGATTATAATTCCGTTCTGGACAAATTTCTTGATTCGTGTTTTTGCGTGGATAAATATTTTAGGTAATGACGGCTTTATCAATATGTTTCTTTTGCGTACGGGAATTATTTCCGCGCCGGTGCATCTGCTTTTCAATATGAAGGCCGTTGTTCTTGTGCTGATATACATGTATTTGCCTTATGCCATACTGCCGCTTTTTTCATCGATTGATAAGTTTGATTTTTCGTTGCTTGAAGCGGCGCAGGATCTTGGCGCGACAAAACTCCAGGCGGTGTTCAAAGTGCTTTTGCCGAATATTAAAGGCGGATTATGGACGGCGGTGCTTTTTACCTTTATCCCAATGTTTGGCGCGTATGCCGTGCCGACGCTTGTCGGCGATATTGAATCGTATATGCTGGGGAACGCTATTGCCGATTACCTCAATCGCGCACGGGACTGGCCGCTCGCTTCAGCGATTTCGATGGTGCTTACTGCGGTTACGACCGTAGGAATTATCTGGATTTTGATGATTCAGCGGAATGAAGCGAAGCGCCGGGCATTATCCAAGTCCGCAAAGGGGATATGATGAAGCAGAATTCTAGTTCAGGATTTAAAATAATAATCCGCAATGTTATTACTAATCTGAAGGTCAAGAAGCCGGCTACAGAGGCGGGGCGTCATGCCCGCCGTGCGGTGCGAAAACGATTTTCTACTTCGCAAATAGTTTTTGTTCTTGCAATCATATTTCTTTTTCTGCCGTTGTTTGTATTAACATTGTATTCGTTTAAGACAACTAAGGATACGCATTTTTCAGGCTTGTCTTTTATCTGGTATGAGCAGTTATTTTTGAAGTCGCGTCCGTTATGGCGCGCGTTCAATAACAGCATCATTATCGCGCTGAGTTCCGCGCTGTCGGCGACGGTGATTGGAACGATTGGCGCTGTGGGCGTAAACTGGTACCGGTTTCGCACTCGTCTTTATACGCAGACTGTTTCATTTCTTCCGATGGTACTGCCGGAAATCATTATAGGCGTATCATTGACGCTTTTCTTTGCGGCGTTGGATATAAGGCTTGGGCTTCTTACGATTTATATCGCGCATACGACATTTAATCTGCCGTTTGTTTTTTTGATGGTTATGGCGCGGCTTGATGAGTTCGATTTTTCAATCATAGAAGCGGCCCGTGATTTAGGCGCGAGCGAGCTTCAGACTTTGTTCAGAGTAACGATACCGATAAGTATGCCGGGTATTGTGTCGGGGTTTTTGACGGCGATAACCATTTCGCTTGAAGATTTTGTGATTACATTTTTTGTATCAGGGCCGGGTTCAACGACATTGCCGATATATATTAGTTCGGCAATCCGGTTTGGCGTGTCGCCGGTGATTAACGCGCTGTCTGTCGTGATGATTTTAGGCACGATTCTTCTGACGTATATGCTGAGGAATTTCCTAAAGTACATAGCGGCGAAATAAGGCGCGGGATTCGTTATGGCCACAAGCCGTACCGTACAAGGCGCGTTTGATTTGACAAAAGATATCCGATAGAGTATGTTGGTTTGTTAGGAATCACGGAACTGGTAATGAATGACAAAAAGAGAATATATCTTGATTACAATGCAACCGCGCCTATAAGCGGCGAAGTTAAAGCTGAAATGATCAGCGCGATAGATCTCTATGGCAATGCGTCAAGTATGCACACGTCGGGGCGTGAAGCGCGCGTACAAATTGAGAGCGCCCGCCGCTCCATTGCGAAACTTATTGGCGTCTCCGCTGCGGAGGATGTAATTTTTACATCCGGCGGTTCTGAGTCCAATAACATGGTTTTCCAGTCCGCAAGAGATATTATTTCGAGCCCGGACGGCGGCGGGCGTTTTGGCGGGCGAACGGAGATTATTACAACGGCGATAGAGCATCCGTGCGTACTCAATTCGGCAAAGTATCTTAAATCGCTGGGATATAAGGTTACGATACTCCCTGTTGATGAAGACGGGAAGATAAAGATAAGCGCGTTTGAAGCGGCGTTAAGCGAGCGCACGCTGCTTGTTTCCGTTATGTTTGCCAATAACGAAATAGGCGTAGTGCAGGACATGAAAGAGATCGTCCGGCTGGCGAAGAACGCCGGCGCCTTTGTTCATACCGATGCGGTGCAGGCTGTCGGGAAAATCCCCGTTAATGCGCAAGAGCTTGGCGTTGATTATCTTACCATGTCCTGCCATAAGATTTACGGGCCTAAGGGCGTTGGGGCGTTATACCGGCGGCGCGGCGCGCCTCTTGGGCCGCTGATTCACGGGGGACATCAGGAGGACGGGCTTCGCGCCGGAACGTATAACACGCTTGGCATACTGGGTTTTGGAAAAGCGGCGGAGATTGCCGGCGCGCGGCTTTCGGAGTATCAGGAAAAAACGGGCGCGCTGCGCCGCCGGCTGCGGGACGGCCTTGCGGCGGCAGTCCCGAATATCAGGGTGAACGGCCATCCTGAGGACGTTTTGCCGAATACGCTGAACGTATCGTTTCCCGGCGCGGAGGGAGAAGCGATACTTTTAAGACTGGACATGAAGGGCATTGAAGTTTCCACCGGCTCGGCCTGCGCGTCAGGCAGCCTTGACCCGTCTCACGTCCTTATGGCAATCGGCGTGCGCCAGGAGCTCGCGCACGGCTCCGTGCGCTTCAGTTTCGGCTGGGATAATACGCCGGACGATGTAGATTATGTATTAGAAGTTTTGCCGGAGATCATTAAAAATCTGCGCGCAATGTCGACGATAAAGTCGGGAGAATAATTATGGATTGGTTGTATTCTGATATTGTCAAAAAACATTTTACAGAACCTCAGAACGTTCTGTTGGAAGATGAGTCAAGCTGGCCCTGTGACGGGCGCGGGCAGACTGGAAATATAACGTGCGGCGATCAAATGCTGATGCTGCTGCGGATAAAGGACGACGTGATAACTGACTGCCGCTGGAAGACGTACGGCTGCGCGAGCGCCATTGCATCGACAAGCGCGCTTTCCGAAATAATCAAGGGAATGAATATTCGTGAGGCGTACGCCATAAAACCGGAAGATATAGTCAACGAACTTGGCGGGCTGCCTGAGTATAAAATTCACTGCTCGGTTTTGGGCGACAAGGCCCTGCGCGCCGCGCTGGACGACTATCTTGAAAAGACCGGACGCAAGGGAATGCTGAAGGTCGAGGCCAAAGAGATATGTCATTGCATGGGCATAACCGATAAGGACATAGAAGAGGCGTTCAAAAACGGCGCGCGCAGTTGGGAAAAGTTGCAGGAAGCGACAAAAATCGGCACAGGCTGCGGCGGCTGCCAGAGCGCGGCAATGGACTACCTTCATAGTCTTGAGCACATCTACGGCTGAGGAACGTCCCGCCCTCCGCGTGGACGCGCGGACGGGGCGCTCAGCATAAAAAACACTCATACCGAAACAAAAACCACTCCCCCAAAAGTTCGGTCCCTGAACCGGAAAGTTCGGTCCCTGCCCCGAAGAGTTCGGTCCCTGCCCCGAAGAGTTCGGTCCCTGCCCCGAAAAGTTCGGTCCCTGCCCCGAAGAGTTCGGTCCCTGCCCCGAAGAGTTCGGTCCCTGAACCGGAAAGTTCGGTCCCTGAACCGGAAAGTTCGGTCCCTGAACCGGAAAGTTCGGTCCCTGAACCGGAAAGTTCGGTCCCTGCCCCGAAAAGTTCGGGGCCTGAACCGGAAAGTTCGGTCCCTGCCCCGAAAAGTTCGGGGCCTGAACCGGAAAGTTCGGGGACTGTACTGGAAAGTTCGGGGACTGTACTGAGAAGTTCGGGAACTGTACTGGAAAGTTCGGGGACTGTACTGGAAAGTTCGGGGACTGTACTGAGAAGTTCGGGGACTGTACTGAGAAGTTCGGGGACTGTACTGGAAAGTTCGGGGACTGTACTGAGAAGTTCGGGGACTACGCCGGAAAGTTCGGGGAGGCGGCGGGCGGCGCGTTTCGTCCTCAATCTAAACGCGCGCTCCCCGTCCGCATGATTCGCGGCGGCTTATAGACAAAGCGCGCCGTTTGAAGTAAAGTTTTCGCATGAGTTTTTTGATAAAAAAGACGTGGTTCGAGAAGGGCGCGCCGTTTCTGCTTTCTGTTTTTGTGATTCTGGCCGACCAACTGAGCAAGATTTATATTGTGAAGAACTGGCCTGTTACGGAAACGAGCGGCGGGCGGTTTATCAAGGACGTTTTTGAGAACGGCCTGCTGCAGATTGTTCATGTCCGCAATACGGTCGTGGCTTTTAGTCTGGGAACCGGCCTGCCGGATGCGGTAAAACCGGTTTTGTTCATTGTCTTTCCGGTTTTGGTGCTGTTGTTCCTGATTGGTTACTATTTCAAGGGCAGCGACTGGACGACCCCCCAGCGATGGGCGGCTGCGGGCGTTATTGGCGGCGGTATAGGCAATATTATCGACAGGATTTGCGCGCACGGCGGGGTAAAAGGCGTTGTTGATTTTATCAGCGTGAAATTTTTCGGCGGAATATTCTTTGACAGGTGGCCGACCTTCAATATTGCTGACGCTTCGGTCGTTGTGTGCGTGCTGTTTTGGTTCGCCGTCTCGCTTGTTTCGCCTAAAGACGCGCGCCGGCGGTAAAATACGGAAGGAAATTAGATGAGTAAGAATACAAATACGATTTTATTTATATGCGCGGCGACGGTTTTTAACGTTATTACTTTTTTTGCGGTGTTTCTTGCGATGTTTTTTCTCTTTATCATGGTTGCGCCGAAGATTGTTTCCAATCAGGGTCTTGAACCGCTCTTAATGCCGGTGTTTGTGATAGACTTCATCGCCGCTATCCTGCTGTCGTTTTTGATTTACCGGATGGTTCTTGGTTACTTTCTGAAAAAGATCGATCAGGAAAAGTTTTTTACGCCGATCCTGCAAATTCAGAAAAAACCTCCGAAAGTCCAGAAAAACCCCCCGAAAGAAAAACCCTCTAAGGAAAAGAAATAACGTCCCCGCAGCCGGCGGCGGCGCATGGGCGGGCGGGATACGGCGTCCGTCCGCCGCGCTGCGGCGTGCAGCGAGCGGGCGCGATTATTCTGATTTCACGCGGATAGCCGCCGTTCCGGCGCCGGCCTGTAGGAAAAAGCGCAGCTCTTTTGCTTCCAGTGGAATGCTCCAGCGAAATTCTTCTGTTTCTAAAGAGGTAAAAACGATTTGGCGCGACAGTATTCCCGCGTCATCTGAATCAGGATTTGAAGTTATCACGTCAACAATGCCTGTCCAGGGGTCTTTGGCGGCGGCTGTCTTCTTTAAGACAACAAAACTTGAACCGTTGTAACGCATAACGTGTATCGAAACGGCGTTTCCAGACAAATCCGAGCCGGTATCGGGCAGGAATTTGGTAATAAAAAGCATCATCAGACACATCACGATTATCGATATGAACATTGCCGCCTTGGGCTTTGAATCAGTTAGCGAAGAAAACAGCGAGAATTTGCGCTTGGGCATATCTTCATATAACGCCCGAACCCGCTCGCTTGCCTTGTTGAGCCGTTCCTCACGGTTATAATAAAAATGAAGATCGCGTTCAGTTATGTTTTTTTCGTCAACAATTCTTGTTTCTTCCATAAAGAATTACAATCTAACAGATAATTATCTGTGTGTCAAAGCGTATGTCCTTCTGTGCGTACGCCGCACAGCCTGTCAGCTTGACAAAAGTCTTTCCTTTTAGGTATACTTCGTGTGTTTACGTTTGTGGAGAAACAATTATGAGAAGTGCAAAGAAATTTATGTTGTCCGGCGCGATTCTTATTGCGCTTTTTGCGGCCTGTGCCAAGCCTCCAGTTGAAGACATGGATAATGCAGCGGCGGCTGTCAGCAAGGCGGAGAACGACCCTGACGTTATTGCGTACTCGCAGAGCGATTTGACGAAAGCCCGCGAGTCGCTTGATGATATGCGTACGGAAGCGGATGCAAAGAGGTATGATGAAGCAAAGCGGCTTGCACAGGAAGTCATCGCTATTGCTGAAAGAGCCATTCAAAACGGAAGGAATGCGGCTGTCAGAACGCGGGACGAAGCCGCCGCCGCGCTGATTGCGATGGAAGCCGCTCTGTCAGAAACAACTCAGACGATAGAAAATGCCCGCACGGCAAAACAGCGCGGTATAGACTTTGAAGAGATTGACCGCGATCTTATGGATGCCCGCGCCGCGGCAGATGACGCCCGTAACGCTAATTCCGACAAACGATACCGCGATGCAATAAATGCAAGTTCCGCTACCCGTAATAAGTTAAGCTCCATCACGGCAAAGATAGGACAGGTTAGCATAGCCGCGTCAAGAAAAAAATAATCCGGTGCGTTACGGCAAATAGCAGTCTATAGTATGAGAAAGTGTTTGTTGTTATGTATATGCGTTGCCGCGTTTTCAAAGTGCGATACGCCGTTGTTTGAAAAACAGCCGGTTAAGGTTATTTATGTAACTGATTCCGATCCTTCATATACTACTGTGCAAATAAAAGAATTGGAGAACCGGCATCTGGTTGTGGCGCTGCTTGAAAACACTCCCAGTGTAGCGGGTATATCCGCAGAAGAAATTATGGCTGCGCCGTATTCCATAGGCAAAGTTGAGTCTGGAGCGATAAGGCTTCGTTTAACATCAGGGCTTGATTATTGGAATGGCAAAGGTTCTTATTGGGTAATATTCTTTCTAATAGACGGAAGAGCCGATACAATTGATAAAGTATATATTAGCAAGACAAAGCACAGCATTTCAAAGGCTACAACCTATCTTTCTAATAATGATTTTATGCCGCATATTAATGTAAATGTAGATATATCAGGATTCCTTCCGTTTTAATAACCAAATTTAAATGCAGCCCATAACCCTAAGCCTTTTCCTTTCCAGCTGTCAATAAAGTCCGGGCCTTGCATTGAAATGCCAAAGTCAATTTGGAAATTGTAGTAATCAAGTTCAAGGGCAATATACTGATTATATATTTCTTCAAAACATTCTGTTCCCAGCTTAACTGAAAAAACATAAGGCAGATTAAGTTCTCCTGATAATCCATAGTTTAACGTCCACAATGATAAAATAGTATTAACAGAAAAGCCTGCCGATGGACGAATAATCACAAGATATGAGTTAAAAGGTTTTATGCGTGAAAAGAAGTTAAAGCGAATTGGGCGAATAATGTAATGATTTACTTTCTTTGAGGTTTCAAGAATCCATGTAAAGTCGAGTTTTATATCATCAGTATCAAGATTTAGAATTTCATTAGGAGTCCAATGGGGGGAATTGGGGTCTGGAACTTTTAGGTTTATATCAAGTCCTGCAGTGGAACGGTATTTTAAGTTGGCGGGAAATAATGGTATATGCTCGATATTCATGCCAACATCTAAGTAAGTAAATGCGGCGTATATCGTGTTTATTGAAAAATCAAGTCCGCCGCAGCTAAATATTAAAGATGGATCGGCAGCTTCAAAATTAAAAGGCATATACATATTTATTTCTCCGGTTCCTTCTATACCCATAAAACCATTGCCGCTTTGTGTGCTGTCATAACCTTTAAGACTTATGGTCTCTTTCTTTATGTATACAAATGGGAAATAAACGGAAGGAGAAGCGCAAATCCAGAGCTTGTCATTGGCAATCGTTTTGCCTGCACTGACGCCTAATTCAAAAAATATATAACCGGCTGCGGACGCTTCTCCGTGTAAATTATTGATATTGATACTGGCTGGGTCATTGATACTGTCTTTTATCATGTGAATTGATTTCATTGTAGATTTTGCCATATCTATATAAAATTTAGTATCCAAATTTGTCCAAAATTCCAATTCTATTTTTGATTTTGTTTGTTTCTTAATTTTAAATGGCTGAAAAAAGAAAATTAAATCGGCAAGCAGATCATTATCCATAGACATAGGATTAAAAGAAAATTCAGTTCCCCAGCGGAAGAAATCGGTAATTTCTTTTATTAATGTTGATGTAGATATATAGGAGTTTGAAAATCCGATGTCGAATTGAAACATACTTAATTCAAAATTGCGCTGGAATCTTCGGCCTTTCCAAAGATTTGGTTCTTTTTTTTCTTTTTCTTCGGGGTGCAGTTCTTCTTCAGATGCTGCTTCTTCATTTGTAGTTTGCGGCGCTTCTTCAGGAGGAGCTTTTTCATCTGCAACTTGCAGTTCTTCTTCAGGCATCGCTTCTTCGTTTAGAGTTTGCAGCGTTTCTTCAGATAGGATTTCTTCATCTTCAATTTGCGTTTCTTTTTCAGGTATTGTTTCTTCATTATTTTGTGCATCTTGAGTATAGAGGAAATATCCAGTGCATAAAAATAAAAAAAACAAAAAAAATCCGCGCATTATCGTGTGTTCTCTAAAAAGCGTAATAATGGATAACGCCAGTCATTTGAAGAAGCGCCTTCGTCCAGGAATTGCTGGTACATATTTTTTATGTGAAGTTTTATATCTTCCCCCAGAGTAATGCCTTGAGGGTCTTTGAATAAGTCTTTAATAAAATCATTCATTATATCCGGCTCGAATTGAGTATTATTATAGCGTGTCAGGCTGTATAATGCTGCCGGAATACAGTTTACGCTGTGTTGTTTTACGTAGAGTATCGATTCAGTTATTGCCAGAGAACGCTCCCGCGTCTGAATTATTTCATCAGCATAATCATTTTTATCGTCAAGCTTAGCAACAGCTTGGCAAAACTTGACAAACGTACAAACGGCAACCATGACGTGCAGACTGGGAACGCACATAAGATGCGGATCAAAAATATGTATAGCGATAAATTTTAATTTGCCGTAGTAACGGGGACGCGCAGTTGTAGAAAAATTTTCTCTGTATACAGAAGCCGCAAAACAATAAATCTGCGCTATAGTATCTATAAAGTCCCGAACAAACGGAACCGCGCTTTTGCCGAATTTTTCAAGCAGGAATCCTTGAGTGCGTATCCAAAATGATGAAAAATCCATATAAATAGTAACCCAAGATGTATCAAACGGAATATTTTTATCAAGCGGATGATCAACATGAGATAGTATCTGTTTTTTAGGGAAGAGCGCAGCTTTATACTGAAGTGCAAAAAAATTATGAAGTATTGAAGCTATACAGCGTATAGAAGATCGCCAAAGGTTTTTATAAGAAAGTATCTTTATAAAGGACAATAATGTTATACGGCATAAAAGACTTTTTTTGCTCATATACTAATCCTTGATTTTCATATAATGTTTACTTTGCGCTTTGCTTAAAAACTTTATGCTTCTTCCTGTCTCAAATAAAACTTTTATTACCGGCCCGTCTTCGGTTTCTTTTATTTCGCATAATTCACCATAACCGTGATCATCATTAAAGACACGATCGCCTATTCTCCAGCGGCCGTCAGATGATGTTTTATATCTGATGTGCGAGTGAAAAGTATCTGTGTTAAGAATAATATTCTTTTGCGCTCCAAACCTATGCGGGATTTCTCCGTTAATTTTAACGCAGGACATATCAGCTTCACGTAAAAACAGAGATGGTTCCATAAATGAAATTTGTCCCCAGACACGCCGAACAGCGCATGATGTCAGGTAAAGTTCATTCATAGCCCTTGTTACGCCGACATAAAAAAGCCGGCGTTCTTCCTCAAGGTCGTTGTCTTTCTTATCAGTGCGCGGAAAAAGCCCCTGTTCCAGACCAGTCATAATAACACATTTATACTCTAATCCTTTGGTATTATGCAATGTTATAAGCGTAACTCTATCATCGCTGTCATTTTGTTGTGTTATTGTTCTATCAAGTTCTATATGTTCAAGGAATTCTAAAAGTCCATCATTATCACATTTATATAAGACAGCGCTGTTTATCAATTCTTGCAGGTTTGCAATACGTTGTTCGCCAGAAACCTCATCATGATCACGATGATATGCTGCAATTCCTGATGATTCAATAAGCTGGGCAACGCATATTGAAAGCCCGTCGGCAAAACGCAGTACCGTTTTGTTATCCATCTTTTTTATTCCGCCTTCAAGCGCGGATCTGCCGGTCTTTATAGCCGAAAGGAACGTTTCAATTCCTGAGCGCGCTTTGGCTGAAAAAGTGGAAGCTGTCTTTTTAAGTGTTGCTTCTATATCCCAGTCATGTTCATTCCAGCGTTCTTTAAGAATTTTATTTATGGTGATTTCTCCTATTCCACGCGCGGGTTTGTTTACAACACGGCGGAAACTCACTTCATCTTTTGGATTGACCATAAACGAAAGCAGTGCAAGCGCATCTTTGATTTCTTCACGCTCATAAAATTTTAAACTTCCAACGATTCTATAGGGTATTTTACGGTGAATAAACTCATTTTCAAAACCCAAAGACTGCGCATTAGTCCGGTAAAGGATTGCCCAGTCAGAATAGCGTGTCTCTTTTTGCCTGATGGAAGTCTTTATTAAATCAGCGCAGACTTCTGCCTCTCTTTCCTGATTATCCAAAAAATAAAGACATGGAAGCTTTCCGCTGCCGCGCACAGCTTCAAGTTTCTTACCATGCCTTCCTTTATTATTTTTGACCACGCTATTGGCAAGATCAAGGATTTCTCTAGTTGAGCGGTAATTTTTTTCAAGCTTTATAATATCCGCTCCGCCGAACATATCGGAAAAACAAAGAATGTTTTGTACTTCAGCGCCGCGAAACCGGTATATGGATTGATCATCATCGCCGACAACACATAGATAAGAACCGGCGCTTGTGATCTTTTTTAGTAATTCAAATTGAGCAACGTTGGCGTCTTGATACTCATCAACCATAATTACGCTAAATCTATCTTGAATACGTTCTGCAATTTCAGGCTGCTGCCTAAGTATTTCGATGGGCTTTTTGATAAGATCGCCAAAGTCAACGTTGCCTGTTTGGCGCATACGCTCTTCATATTTTGCATATATTGCGCGGAATTCTTTGGTATGATTTATGATGGGAAGTTCTTCGCTGTCTGGTCCGATATTTCTGTCTTTTGCACGCGCAATATATGCTGCAATAAGGCGTAATTCATCTTTTTTTTTATCTATAACAGAACTCAACAACGATACAACGTCATCATCATCATAAATGATAAAATTCGAATTGAGCTTAGCCGCTTCAGCATTTCGCCGCAGAAACCATGCACCGAAAGAATGGAAGGTACGTATCATGGAATTTTCAGAATCCGGTTCGATTAACGCGGCGCGTGAAGCCATTTCCTTTGCGGCTTTATTGGTAAATGTTACAGCGAGTATTGACCACGGTTTTACGTTTTTTTCACGGATGAAATAGGCTATTTTCGTTGTAATTACACGGGTTTTACCGGATCCTGCGCCTGCTAAAATGAGCAAAGGACGGCCTGTATGATACACTGCGTTACGTTGCGTCTCATTCAACGCGGAAAGATAATCAGGAAGCGCATTCTGTTCCATTCTTAATAATGATATATGATTTTTTTTGTTACCGCAATGGCTGTATTGAATGGTTTGCCTGCTTTACGTTAAAAAAAATGCAAACGGATTGCCGCATACACGAATTTTAATCTTCATTCGGATCGATATCTTTAATTATAACTTTAACTGAAACAATTTTTCTGCCTTCAATGTCTTGAACAATAAATTCCATATTATTGTAGGAGACTTTTTCATATTTAACCGGTATTCTCCCCAAAAGATCAAAGACAAATCCGCCAAGCGTATCAAATTCTTCATTTGGCAATTCTATATTAAGCTCTTTTGCAAGATCGCTAAGATTGATGCGGGCGTCGCAAAGCCATGAATTATCGTTAAGTTTTATAATATCTTCCATTTCATTATCAAATTCATCTTGAATATCTCCAATTATTTCTTCTATAATATCTTCCAGTGAGACTATACCGGAAACGCCTCCATATTCATCAACAACAATTGCTATATGTACATGTTTTCCCTGAAATTCATGCAGCAAATCATCAATGTGTTTTGTTTCAGGGACAAAAAACGCTTTATGAATAATGTCTTCTATTTTAAAGTCTTCATTTTTGATGAGTTTTTTTAATATATCTTTGGTATAAACAACACCCATAATATTATCAATAGTTTCTTTGTATACAGGAAAACGTGAATGCTCGCTTTCCGCAACGACTTTTAGCACCTCGTCTTTCGGCGCATCCAATTGAATAAATTCCGCATCAATGCGTGGAATCATGATTTCTTTCACGGTAGTTTTATTGAATTCAACTACGCCGCGTATCATTTCTTGCTGATTTGATTCAAGTGAATCATAGTCTTTTAGAGTCTGTTTGTTTTTACCAAGTAAGTTTTTAATAAACTTTGGCATATCCATTATAGTACCATCCTTTATGCTATTAAAATATTTAGCACAATATTTTCTCTTCTTTTAGCTTGATTAATATTGATTCTTGTATTGACAGCATAGGTTCTACCGCGAGTATTGCTGTGTTTATGTCGTTTTTAACATGATTGAAACCAGCAAGATGCAATAAACCATGAACTAAAAGCCGGCGCAGCTCTTCATCTTCGCTTAAGCCAAAATATGCCGCGTTTACAGGCAGTGTTTCAAGCGAAATAATTATATCGCCGGATATATAACGCTTTTTACCATTCTCAATAATAAAATCGCCTATAGGGAATGAGAGAACATCAGTTGCCGTATTTTTGTATCTGTATTTTTTGTTTAAGATTCGAATGAATGCGTCATTACAGAACAGAATTGATACATCCCAGTTATTATGCCGCAATATTCGTAATGTTTTAAGAACAAATGAACGAGCGGCATGTACCCATGCAGGCAATGGTACCTCTTCTGCAGAAATATCGATCCTATTCATTATTCATCATCCTTTGCGGAGTCTTTTGTCTGATTGGGATATTCAATTCGTGTGTGATAATAACTTGTGATTACTCGAACAAAAATTTTCTTTATTGTTTCCAGTTCACGGAATGTCAGTTCAGATTGCGAAAGCTGTGCAGAATCAATTTTTTTTGTAATGAGCTCATTGATGAATTTCTCAAGGCGGCTTGTACTCGGTTTATCAAGCGTACGTACTGCCGCTTCGGTAACATCTGCAAGCATAACAACAGCAGCTTCTTTTGTTTGCGGAGGATGTCCTGGATAACAAAAATCTTCCATTTCGACATGTTCTTCTTTCTTTAAGGCTTCGTAGTAAAAGTATGCTATAAGACTATTGCCGTGATGGCTTGCTATAATATCAATGACTTCATTTGGCAGGCCGATTGCGTGGCCTTTTTCAACTCCTAGTTTTACATGGCTTCTTATTACCGTTGCTGAAAGTCTTGGATTAATATCATCGTGTTTGTTCTCCATTTTCTGATTTTCAACAAAGTAGTCAGGCTGATCTATTTTTCCAATATCATGATAATACGCGCCGACACGGGCAAGTAGAGACCGCGCGCCTATTTCTTGACAGGCCGCTTCAGCCAGATTAGCAACAATAAGTGAGTGATTGTACGTTCCGGGTGTTTTTGATGCAAGAAGCCGCATCATTGGCGCGCCCAAATCAAGCAGTTCAATAAGCCGGAACGCCGTAGCGCTGTGAAGCATATTTTCAAAGACAGGCGTAATTCCCAGTACAAGCATACCGGATGCTATACCATTTATCGCGGAAAAAAAGAGAATAGTCGAATAAAACATCCACGGCATTTTGCGGCTTAGGAGAAGAGCGCTTATGGTTATAGTATGTACTATGGCGACAATAGCGCCCGCTTTTGCCATGTCTATTCGTTTTTTTGCGTTTTGTAAAACAAATGATGAAGCAATGCCTGATGTAAGCGCAAATATAAGCGCGTATCTATCAAAGCTGTGAATAAGAAATGCGCCCAGCGGAAATAAGATTCCCATTATACGCGCATGAGGAGTGCTTACCATTATAGATACAAGCATGACTATAAGCGATGTTGGCATTACAACGGATATTGGCATTGCGCCGTTAAAGAACGCGTTATTATCTATAAAATGCGCGGCTATAAAATACAATGCTGTAAGTGAAATTAAAAGATAAGTCTCGCCAACTTTAAGCCTTTTTCCGGTGGATTTATAGCCGCAAAGACAGATGAAAAACAAATAAAAAAGCAGCAAATATAGCCCAATATTTCCTGTTAGTACAAATAGAGATTTTTCAGCGATGAGAGCGGGAATAACTATTATCAAGAAAGCCATAAAACTGGCAATTGCAATTCCAGGAGTTTTTGCGGCTTCTTTTATTTGTCCGCTGATTTTTATGAATAAAGAATTATATTCTTCGTTGTTATTATTTTTCTTTTTCATTGTTATATGCTTCTATAATCCTTTTGACAAGAGGATTTCGTACAACATCCTGCGTATGAAGATAAGAAATATTTACGCCGTCAACATCTGAAAGGACAGAGACAGCATTTAAAAGTCCGGACTCAATTCTTTTTGGCAGATCAATTTGTGTTATATCACCGGTAATAACAGCTCGTGCGCTGGAACCAAGCCTTGTTAAAAACATCTTCATCTGTTCTTTTGTGGTGTTCTGCGCTTCATCTAAAATGATAAATGAATCGTTAAAACTCCGTCCTCTCATATACGCAAGCGGCGCTATTTCTATTATCCTGTTTTCTTCCAGCCGCCGGATAATTTCATAGGGAACAAGCGATTCCATTGCATCATAAAGCGGTCTGAGATACGGATTTATTTTTTGTTCTAAATCTCCCGGCAAATATCCAAGACTTTCGCCGCTTTCTACGACCGGACGGGTTAATACAAGTTTCCTCATTTTTTTTGAAAGCACTGTTGACAGCGCATGGGCTATAGCAAGAAATGTTTTACCTGTACCGGCAGGGCCTATGGCAAAACATAGTTCATAATTTTTGATAGCTTTTATGTATTCACCCTGATTCGAGCTTTTTGGAAAAATTTTTCCAAAACCATTTGGTATTGTGATAAGAGCGTCCCGGAAATATCCTGCATTTTTTTTATCTAAGGATGTTCTAGCAAGCGCATGTACATAATCAGGCGACGGCCTGTCGCCTTCACGAACAGCGGTGATTAAATCATCCATAACGGTTTTAAACCGCTCTATACCAGTCTTATCCAGTCCTTTCATTCGGACTTCATTGCCCTTTACGGCAACTTTCCCGCCCAGACTGAGTGAAAGCGCTTTAAGATTGTCATCGTTTGCTCCACAAACGCCGGAAACAAGATCTCGAGTCTCCAGAACAATAGCTATACTGTCGTCCAAAAACACCTCTATACAGAAATTTAAACCGAAATAAGGTGTGAGTCAAGCCCATCATTTACAGGCTGCCGGTTTGCGTATTATGCGGAAAATCAGAGCATTCTGAATTATATATGCTGCGCGTTGCAGCCCAAATTTTTCCACTGTAGTAATGCTACTGCATTTTACTGTGAGAAGATCGCAGATATAAGGAATACGCTAAGATTCATCGCCGGAAGTTTCCGGCAATGAATCTTCCTTTTGTGCAATGTGATTTTTATTTATAAAATAGATATTAAGCAGTTCAGACCGCAGCGCTTCAATTTCAGCTTTGATGTGTTGTTTTTTACCTGACAATTCTTCCAGCAGCGCATCGCGCGCGCCTTCAACGGTAAATTTCTTTTCATGCACAAGATATTTTATTCGGAGCAGCATTTCAACATCTCTTGTAGAATAAAGAAAGCGTCCGCCGCCGTCTTTTTGCGGTTGTATCATTGGAATAAGTTTTTCCCAATAACGTATAATATGACCTTTCTCATTCAAGAGTTTTTCAAGGTCGCCGGTTGTATAAGTATTCATGTTCCACGCCGTTCCTTTCTGGACGATTCTATTTCCAAGCTAATCGGAATCATCGTGTAGCCGGCGTCTTTTCGGAGTTTATTGGTAATATAAGCTCCATAACTCTCTGTCCAGGCGCGCGGACGCGATACAAATAACTTGAATATAACAGGATTATCAGATATTTGTAAGCCGTATTTTATTTTGAATCGTGTTGCAGGACCGGATGGCGGCGGATATTCGTATTGCCAGCGTTCAATGAGTTCATTAAGCGCTGCCGTTCCTGTTCGGCGGGTAAGCTGCTTGAAGATTGCTGCCGCTGTATCAAGCAGCGCTCCAACGCCGACGCCTGTCAGTGCGCTTACCGGTAATACCGGCACATAAGCCATTTTAGGGAATAAAAATCGGAGGCGGTCCCGCGCCGCGTTAAAAGCATTTTTTATCTGAGGCATTGTATCCCATTTGTTTAGCACAAATATAACGGCGCGTTTGCGCTCTGATGCAAGCGCGGCAATTTTTTTATCTTGATCGGAAAGCCCGTCTATTGCGTCAATAAGCAGCAGGATAATATCGGCTTGATCCATTGTTTTAATTGCATGATTTACCGAATAGTATTCTATATCTTCATTAATTTTATTTTTTCGCCGTATTCCCGCCGTATCAAGCGTAATAAATTTTTGTCCTTTATGAAAGAAGATGCCTTCTATGACGTCTCTTGTTGTTCCTGGAATATCGCTTACAATTGAAGCTGAAGACGATGTGAGCCTGTTTGAAAGCGTGGATTTCCCTGTATTTGGTTTTCCGGTCAGAGCGATTTTTATAGGCGGCGTTTCATCGGTTACCGGTTCAATTTTTGAGAAATCAAGTCTTTTTATAAGCGACTCAGAAAATTCCGCAATATTATCTCCGTGTTCAGCGGAAATAAAATGAATTTCATCAAACCCAAATGACAATGTATTGTAACTTTCCGCAATCAGTCTTCCGCCTTCGGTTTTGTTTATGCAGACTACAAGTTTATGCCGCACAGCGCGTAAAAGAGCGATGAATTCCTCGTCTTCCGCTGAAATCTCTCCTGCGGCCAGTATTAGCACGACAATATCAGCGCTTTTTATTGTTTCAAGCGTACGGGTTACAACAAGTTCATCAATATCCGGTTCACGGTCAAGCTTGAACCCGCCGGTATCTATGAGTCTGACAGGCTGTCCGCAGATAAATACGTCTGTTTCAACAGCATCGCGGGTTACGCCGGAAATTGGACTGGTTATCGCGCGCCTTTTATGCGCAAGCCTGTTAAAAAGAGTTGATTTTCCCACATTTGGCCGTCCGGCAAGGACTACGCGAGGAAGATTTTTGTATTTTTCGGTTGAGAAATCCAATGCCTGTCTCCTTTAGTTTGCGTGCGGTTTGCATCCTGCTTTGAAACCAAACATCAGTCATTATACTGGTTTTACAGCAATAGGCTACCCTGCGGCAAACGGCGCGAGGCGGCTATCCGGCGTCTTTTGTTTTTTGTGGGCGGCGGCGGCATAATGAACAGTCTTTCCCGCCGCCGCCACCGCAGCATGACGGATTTTTTGAGCGAAAGATTCGTACAGCGTGAACAACAAAAAACACTGCCGCCAGCGTTATGATTACGATTACAATTATAGTTTCCATGTTTTCCTTAATAAGACGCCGGTTTCGCTATTGACTTACCGGCGTCCCGGTATGCGTTATATCAGCATTCCGATCTGATATACGACAAAACTTACCAGCCAGCCTATAGTCAGCAAAAACGCGCACTCAAAACCGAGCCATTTCCAGCCAAGTTCCGCTTTGATTGTAGCAAGCGCGGCAAAACAGGGTGGAATAATCAACATAAAAAGCATAAACACAAAAGCGGTGAGCGGTGAAAGACTTGTGTCGGCGGCAAGCGCATCGCGCAGGCTTTCATTTTCTTCGGTTTCTTCGCCGCCTACGCGGTATAATACGCCTAATGTTGATACGACAATTTCTTTTGCGGCAAAGGCGGGAAGTATTGAAACCGACATACGCCAGTTGAAGCCAAGCGGCGTAAATACCGGTTCAATGATTTTGCCGATATGTCCGGCAATACTATGTTCAAGCGCGGTTCCTGATTCAACGGCGCTAATGTATCCTTCAATTTCTTCTTCACTTGCTTCAGAATGAGTTGAAAGGAATGCAGCGGCGGCGCTTTCCCGCGCTTCTTCAGGAAGTTCATAACGGGGAAATGTTGTAAGCGCCCATATCAGTATGGATGCCGCCATAATTATCAAACCCGCGCGGGAAATATAACTTGAAATCTTCTCCCATACGTGCCAAAGTACGCCGCGTAAAGTAGGAAGACGGTAGGGCGGCAGTTCCATCACAAAAGGAGTTGGAGCGCCGCGTAAAACCGTATTTCGCAGTACAAGCGCCGATGCAAATGCGAGTGCGATTCCGCATAGATAGATAAGCATGACGATATTTCCTGCGTTATTGCCAAAAAATGCGCCTGCCAGCAGTAAATGAATGGGAAGTTTTGCCCCGCAGCTCATCATAGGAGTTACCAGTACGGTAATAATGCGGTCTCGTTTGCTTTTAAGAGTGCGCGATGACATAACAGCGGGTACTGAACAGCCAAAACCAAGCATAAGCGGAAATATTGACTGCCCGTGAAGTCCAAAGGTATGCAAAAGCTTGTCTGCGGCAAAGGCCGCCCGCGCTGTATAACCAAGGTCATCGAGTATTGAAAGAAAAAAGAAGAGTATCACAATGAGGGGAACAAAGCTTAACACACCGCCCGCGCCGCCTATGATGCCGTCAACCACCAGTGAATTAAGCAGTCCCGGCGGAATAATCTCTGAGGCTGTATCGCTTAAGAAGCCAAAGAAAGTTTCAAGCCATTCCTGCGGATACGCGCCGATAGTAAACGTAAGCTGGAAAACAGCCCAAAGCACCCCAAAAAACAGGGGCAGCGCGAGAAAACGGTTCATCATGAATTTATCAATGACTTCAGTTATTGACAGCCTTTGTTCTTTTTTTGTTTTCACTATGTTCTGTACTGTGTTATAAATGTAGCTGTAGCGTTGTTCGGAAATAACAATTTCACTGTCTTTGCCAAACTGTGTTTCTATTTCGTTTATCGCGGTATGTACAAGCGATTTTACCGAGTCAGCAGCGTTCCATTTATTTATTATAGAAGCGGCAATTTCATCTTTTTCAAGAAGTTTTATCGCAAGCCAGCGCGGATTTTCCGATTGAGTCTTGTTGTTGTTCGCCTTACTGTTGTTCGCGATGGCTGCAGTAATCGTCTCAAGTTTTTCCTCAATTTCTTTGGCATAGCGGATGATGGTTGAGCCGGTTTTAATATGGTTTGCGGTGTCTGGCAAACTGCTGCCGGTTTTAGTTTTATCCAAGTCCGCCGCCTGCTGTTTTATGACTTCGAGCAGCGTATTGATTCCCTGACTGTGGTGCGCTGTTGTTTTGACGAACGGAGAATCAAACGCCGCTGAAATTGCCTTTTCATCAATGATGATGCCGCACCGCGCCGCCTCATCACTCATATTGAGCGCAGCGATCACAGGAATATCGAGCTCTCTCATTTGAAGATATAAGTTCAGATTTCTCTGAAGGTTGGTCGAGTCCAGAACATCGATTATAAGATCAGGTTTTTCATTCAGCAAAAAATCCCGTGAAACAACTTCGTCCTCTGAATAGGCCGTAAGACTGTAAATGCCGGGCAAGTCAACAAAGTGAAGCGTTATGCCGTTGTACTGCCGCGTACCTTCACGTTTTTCTACCGTAACGCCCGGATAGTTCCCCACATGGTGATGAGCCCCCGTCAGCGCATTAAAAAGAGTTGTTTTACCAGCGTTTGGATTGCCGCTGATGGCGATTAACAGATTGTCTTTCATGACGCCTCCTTTTGATCGCAGAGTTCGATTTCTATGCCGTGCGCCTCAAAACGGCGGATAAGCACGTCATAGTCCATGACTCGTGCCTGCATCGGCCCTCCAAGGAAACTCTTTCGTATTACCACGCCGCAGACGCCTTCAATAAAGCCCATATCGGCAAGCCGCTTCCCCGTTTCCTTGCTGAGGTTTAGCCTGATAATCCTGAACGCCGCACCGCGCGGCGACTTATCTAAAAACATAAATTGCCTCCAAAAGTTAGTTTTAACTAATAGTGTTAATTATAGCTAACAGAAAAAAATAGGTCAAGTCATTGTGGAGACACAGGTAATTGCAGCCGGATAGCGGCGCATTATAAAATATATTGCTTGTTCATTAACTGCATAGTAAAATGAAAAGCCGTTTTATTTAAAACGGCCCGTTGAACGTTGTTTGCGGATTTAAAATTAATTAAAGAGGTTTTGTATGAAAAAAGCCATTGGGTTGAGCGTGCTTGCAGTACTTCTATTTGCGGGGACGCTTTTTGCGGATGAAAATGAAGTTGATACTGATGATGGAGCGTTTTTTACCGATGAACACGATATTCACACCGATGAATCCTCGCAGGTGAGGGCTTCAATTACGGTCGGGGACACCGGCGTAGGCGAATTGAACATCGGCGGCGCAGTAAAGACGGGGCTGCGTTCGTTTACGACGACTCAGGTTGCCAAAGACAAACAAAAGCCTAAGCCTACTCAAGTTTATCTATGGAATGATGACGGCGGTTATCCGTTTCGTACCAATCTGTTTATTGGATGGAAGTACAAGAATATTGGGGCGAAGTTTAATTTACTGCAAAATATAGACGCGGCAAATAATGCAACGCTTGGATTTGGCAACGCCTACGGCTGGATGTGGCTATTTAATGACAAAACTCAGATAAGTCTTGGCAAGATAGACGATCATCTTTGGGGGACGAACGATGTCGGCACCGCGACTGACGCCGAGATAGAGTCGTGCTACGGCGTGAAAGTTGCGTTCTTCCTGCTGGAGGGTTTTTCGTTCGGCGCGGTAATGCGGGCGCGGCCTTCAGACGTCAAGTGGATTTCTCCGAACGATACTGCCACCCTCGGAAGCTGGGAAACCGGTGATTTTACCGATTATTACGATATCGAGTATTCGAAGCCGGACGACAACAAATTCACGCTGGATCAATTCATAAAAGAGCCTACGTTCGGGGCGATTTGGAAGAAATCGGATGAGCGGGGGGGGGTGTTCAATATCGGCGGTTCGGTGCGGCTTAAAAGAAATGGAAACACCGCGCAATTCGATACGGCAACGGGGACGTGGAGCGGCTACAAGGAATATTTTCGCGGCGTTGATGTGCTTGCCGGCTTCAAGCTGCTTGCGATTCCTAAGACCGCGCTGTCGATTGACTGCAACATTCAGCATCTTGGCTATGATACGGCGCTGCTTGGCATGAAAAAGGGCAGCACGGATGGCCTGTGGGTGTCGCCGCGGGCGGAAGGCAATGTAAAGCTGGAGTTTTCGGTGGAGGGTGTTTTCAC
Source organism: Spirochaetaceae bacterium (assembly GCA_031280035.1). Lineage (GTDB taxonomy): Bacteria > Spirochaetota > Spirochaetia > Treponematales > Breznakiellaceae > JAIRPU01. Next base: position 40,811 of record JAITHJ010000065.1, read on the forward strand.
GATTGGCGGTAAGTGGACGTCTATTTTGAAGCCTGTTATTGAGAAGGATGGGGTGATTTCCAGCGGTAATTACAAGAACGAGTTTTTTCAGAATTATATGGCATGGGCGGAGGTAAAGCGTAAACTGCGGACAGGCATAGACGTTGGATTGTACGGCGAGGCGGTGTTTGTTGGGCTGACCGGCGATCAGAAGGCGGGGAAGCTTGTGGGCGAGAAGACCACTGTCGCGGGATACGATATCATTGTAACGGGACACGAATCTTTTAGGACGTTCAAGTATGTTTTGGTAAAGCCGAAGATTGGGTTTAGTCTTTATACAGGACTTTCGTTTGCCATTTGGGATGCGATAACGTATTATGGGGCGAACTTTGGCGGCGAATATCCGAACGGCAATTACGATAAGAGCAGCCCGTTGAAGAATAATCCGGCGTATTACGAGAACATTATTCACGTTGAATTCAACTGGAGTTTCTAGTGCAGTGAAGCGCGTACAGTCAGCGGCGGAACAGGCGCGGGCGTTCCCGTCTTGTTGATAAAGCCCTGTTAATACGGTATTATAGTTACAGATAAGGAGGCGGAAGTTTATGACGTTTGCATCTGTTGCGGATAAATTTTTAAGCGGCGGGTATCCTGTTCCAATGATGGTGCTTATCGTAGTTATTGGCGGGATAGCAATGCTTTTTTTCTCTAAACGAATGTTGAACAAACTCAACATAGCGACAAAAAGCGATATAGCGTGGCTGGAGACAGCGACAAAAAGCGATATAGCGCGGCTGGAGACAGCGACGAAAAGTGATATAACGCAGCTAAAAAACGATATATCACAGCTAAAAAGCGAGATAACGCAGTTACGAGAAGATTTCAGCCGCGGTCTTTTACAATTAAAGGAAAACGATCTTTTCCATACGAACAAGGCCATTTTGATAATGGCGCGCGCGTTAATCACAGACGAATCCGTTTACGGCAGAATCAAGGACGCGATACTCGAAAACGCCACAGACCGGCTGCGCGGCGACCTGCGCGGCATTTGACGGCGGCGGTTCGCAGGCGGCGGCGGACTGCCGGACGAGAAAAGCGCGCGCCCGCCTTGTCCCGCCGGCGGATTTTTAGTATGTTAATTCGATGATGATGATACAGCCGCCGTTACACCAACAGCCAACAGCCAATTTTGTAGACTTTATCCGCTGTATCAAGCCCCTCGCGCCGCGTGGGGGATTCCGGACGCGGCGTTCGGGACTCAGGCCGGCGGGTTTGCTGTTCCGAATGACCCGCGTTCAGAAGAGTCTGCGGCGCGGCGCGGCGCGTACAGGCAATTCGCGGCCCCATTCAAGTCAGATTCAGGCCGTCTTAGGCCAAATTCAAGTAATAAGGAAAAAGTATGAGTGAAACCAAACCGGATTTTAGCGTGGAACATCGTTCCGTCTCGTTCGTTCATCGAATTATGTTATGGGGCGGTGTCATCCGCCGGTTTTTTCTGTTCGTTTTCAACAGGAAATACATCACCCAAAGCGTTCTGAACCGGCGCGGGGAGTGCAGCCGCTGCGGCGCGTGCTGCAAACTCGCGCTTCGGGTCTGTCCCTGCCTCAAAATGCACGAGGACGGGTCAAGTTCCTGCGAGATACACGGCGCATTTAGAATGCCGAACTGCGTAATCTTCCCAATAGACCACAACGATATACAAGACCGGAACAGAATCTCCCCCCATCCGTGCGGCTATTCCTTCGAATAGGGCGTTCGGAGGGGATTTCAGATTTCGGATTTCAGATTTCGGGAAAGAGTGGGCAGTGAGGAGTGGGCAGTGGACAGTTGTCAGTAATCGGTAATCAGTTTTCAGTAGTCAGTTGTCAGCTTTTGGGGTGAAGTCTTTAGCTTTCACCCCGAAGTCTTTAGACTTCACCCCGAAGTCTTGAGACTTCACTCCGAAATCTTTAGACTTCACCCCGAAGTCTTGAGACTTCACCCCGAAGTCTTTAGCTTTCACCCCGAAATCTTTAGACTTCACCCCGAAATCTTTAGACTTCACTCCGAAGTCTTTAGACTTCACCCCGAAGTCTTTAGACTTCACTCCGAAATCTGAAATCTGAAATCCGAAATCTTGAGACTTCACCCCGAAGTCTTTAGACTTCACTCCGAAGTCTTGAGACTTCACCCCGAAATCTGAAATCTGAAATCCGAAATCTTTAGATTTCACTCCGAAATCTGAAATCTGAAATCCGAAATCTTGAGACTTCACCCCGAAATCTCCCCCCTACACGGACGGCGCAATATACGCTACGCTTATCCGGCGCGTCCGTAATGGGAAACTACGCGCATAAGGAGTGTTTATGCCGCCTTCGTTTATCGATTTTGTGATTTTCATCTTAGCCGCTGTTCAATTGCTGCTGTTCGTTATCTTTCTGCTCATGCGGGGCGGAAAAAATCACGAACCCGTATTCCAAAAACTCGCCGAATACGAAAAAAAGCTCGATAAAAATGAAGTTTCCCTGAAAGATGAATTCAGCAGAAACAGAGACGAATCGAATAAATCCGCGCGGATTTCCCGCGAAGAACTCCAGTCAGCTCTGAAATCAAACCGCGAAGAACAATTAGCCGCGCTCCGTTTTATCCGCGAAGAGCTGTCAAAAACATTGCGCGAATTCGGCGATGTTTTTTCTAAAAACTTTGAAAAAAACCGCGAAACCATCGAAAAGAAATTGACCGATATTCAAACCGATAACAGCGCCAAACTTGAAAAAATGCGCGAAACTGTTGACGAAAAGCTCCACAAAACACTGGAAGCGCGGCTCGGCGATTCGTTCAAGCTCGTAAGTGAACGGCTTGAGCTCGTACAAAAAGGTCTGGGCGAAATGCAAAGCCTCGCCGCCGGAGTCGGCGACCTAAAAAAAGTACTCTCAAATGTAAAAACCAAAGGCGTGTTTGGCGAATACCAGTTGGGAGGCATCCTCGAAGAAATGCTCTCCCCAAACCAGTACGCAGTAAACGTAAAAACCAAAGCCGGAAGCAACGACATCGTAGAATATGCCGTCAAAATCCCGTCAAAAGAAAACTCCGAAAAAGTTGTGTGGCTGCCCATCGACTCGAAATTCCCGACAGAAACATACGAACGGCTGAACGCCGCATACGATACAGGAGACGTCCCCGAAATCGAAAAAAACAAAAAAGAACTGGAAAAAACTATCAAACTATTCGCAAAAGACATAAAAACGAAGTATATCGATCCGCCGAATACAACGGATTTCGCCATAATGTTCCTGCCGTTTGAAAGCCTTTACGCAGAAGTCCTCCGTATACACGGCCTGTTCGACGTATTGCAGCGCGATTATAAAATTACAATTACCGGCCCTACAACCATTTCAGCTTTTTTGAACAGCCTCAGAATGGGTTTCAGAAGCCTCGCCGTAGAAAAAAGAACCAGCGAGATATGGGAAGTCTTGGGAGCGGTAAGAACGGAATTCGGCAAGTTTGCGGATATACTGGACGCGGCAAAGAAAAAACTCGACGCCGCAAGCGATGAACTTGCAAAAACTCGCACGCGAACGAAAATGATTGAACGCAAATTGAAGAATGTAGAATCGCTGCCCGAACAACAGGCGTTCAATGTACTGGAGCTTAACAGCGACAGCGCCGGCCTTAATCTGGAATAGACCGCTCCAGACGCCGTAAACTGGATTCACATGGCGTAACCTATTGCAAAATACGTCAGAAACATTAAACTGAATGGCGAACATTATGGGGAGATTAAAAGCATGATAACAAACAAATTTTGGAATCATAAAACACAAAAAATTATTAAAGCTGCTATTGCCGCGTACCTTGTGTTGAGTTTAGTTCCATGCGTGTATGTTGCAAGGAAAGCCTACAACAAAATCAGTGATAAAATTAAAGTTGACGCTTCTAAGAAGCAGATCAAAGCGGCGCTCGTATCTTCGCAGAGCGTTTTTTCTTTGGCGAATGAAGCGGGGGGGGGGGGCAGATTTAATCCCACGCTCATCGCTCATGCCGGCGGGGTATTATTTGACAGAAGCGGCGCAATGCTGACCTATACCAATTCCAAAGAAGCCATTGTACAAAATTATAATCGCGGACATCGCTGTTTTGAAATCGATTTTACGCTGACAAAAGACGGGCGGCTCGCTGCAGTTCATGATTGGGAAGAGGGAAAGCGGATAACCGGCAAAAACTGGGCGGACGCTCCCACCAGTAAAGAATGGTTAGAAGCAAAAATACTCGGCGAATACACAACGCTTTTTATAGACGACATCGTAAATCTTATGGAAATTTATCAGGATATGTACATTGTAACTGATACTAAGGAAGCGTCAGATACTGAATATATAACCATAGAATTTATGGAAATAAAACGGGCTGCGGAAAAATCATCTTATGGCATCATGGATAGAATTGTCCCGCAGATTTATCTTCCCCAAATGCTGGAAACATTATACGCGATATATGAATTCCAAAATGTGATTTACACCTTATATCAAAGCCCGCAGACCGATTATGAAGTGATGCAATTCGTTGTAAGCCATAAGAGCATTACGGCTGTAACGATGCCGTTATACCGGGCAAACGCGGAATTTGTAGAAGCGCTGACGCAGGCGGGAAAGAAAGTTTATGTACACACCGTAAACAAATTCGAAGAGGCCTATCAGACGCGGGAAAAAGGCGTATCAGGCATTTACACAGATTACCTGTATTGACCGGCGATTTGCCGCCTAACCGCCGCGCCTTTCGGTAACGGAGAGAGAGGGATTCGAACCCTCGGTGCCCTCACGAGCACACACGACTTCCAATCGTGCACCTTCGACCGCTCGGTCATCTCTCCTTGTTCAGAATATCTTAACCATTCAAAGCGAAACAATCAATACAACCATCTCTTACTGACAAGCGTTCCCAAAGAACAACATTCCTCTCTGACAAACCGGACTTTTTGCGTGGAGCTTGTTATCAGTTTGTTTTCCAGATAAAATCATAACGGACTCGTTCAGTAAACAAGATCATGCACATTGCTGCGGGTACGTTATCGAACCGGTCTCATAGAATAGAGGAACATATATGAATATTATTCAGACTGACGCCGCCCCTGCGGCTATCGGGCCTTATTCACAGGGCTTCTCCGTTGGAAATCTTATTTGGACATCGGGACAGATTCCGCTTAATCCCAAAACGGGCGGCATTGTTGACGGCGGCATTACCGGGCAGGCCGAACAGTGCATACAAAACCTCAAAGCGGTATTGGAGGCGGCGGGTTCTTCGCTTACGAAAGTCATTAAGACGACATGTTTTCTTGCGGACATGGATGATTTCGCGGCGTTTAATGACGTTTACGCGCGGCATTTTACCGGCAGACCGGCGCGTTCCTGCGTAGCGGTAAAAACGCTGCCTAAGAATGTTCTGTGCGAAATAGAGGCCGTCGCCGAAAAATAGCCGCGCGGCATAAACCGCCGCCCGCGCATGGCGATTATCTGCCGAACATCATTTTGAAGGGGTTCTTTCCCCAGCGGATGAAGAAATAGATAACGCCGGCTGCAAAGCCGAAAAGATGCGTTATATGCGCTATGCCGCTTGCGATGCCGAACAGTCCTGAAAACAATTCTATTGCGGTAAAAAGCATTACCATGACGGGCGCGCGCAAAGGCAGTATTCCCCAAATATATATATAACTTTGGGGAAAGAATGCGGCATAGGCCAGCTGCACGGCAAAGAGCGCGCCGGAGGCGCCGACCAGATAGGGATTCGCTCCCGTCAGAACGTAAACGACAAACGAAAAGACGCCGGCCAGTACGCCTGTCAGGAGATAGTATAAGACGAATTCTTTACTGCCGATGTACCGTTCAAGCGAAGTTCCAAATATCAGCAGGGCGATCATATTAAAGATGATATGGGAATAGCCGTGCATATCGTGGATGAACATATAGGTAATAAACTGCCAATACATATTGCGGGCGAGTACGTTTACCGGATTCAGGGCAAAGTAATAGAACACCATGCCGCGCGTTAGAAACTGTAGGGCGAAAACGGCTGCGGTAATGCCTATCAAATAGAGCGCGGCGTTACGATACGAGTATCGAAAGGGTCTTCGTAGTGGATTCATGACTTATGCCTCCTGCGCGGACGCTTCACGCTTTGACATAGCGATTCTTTTTTCGCGCACATTTTGCAGCGCGGCGTTAAGAGCCGGCGCATTATTTTCCTGAATGAACTGTTTTATTTTCTGAATTGAGTTCTCGAACGCGGTAATGTGGAAAATCAATTCTTTTTTATTGGCCAGGAAGAGTTCCGTCCATAGCGGGGCGTTTATCATTGCTATCCGCGTTAAGTCTTCGTAGCTTCCGCCGCCGAATTCGGTAATCCGCGTGTCTTCCGCGCTGTCAACGAGGGCCGAAGCGATGACATGGCACAACTGGCTGGTGAACGCGATTTTATGGTCGTGGACGGCGCAGTTTGTTTCGGTAACGCGGGCAAAGCCGATTTTCCGAATCAGCGCCTTAAAGAACTCGATATTCTCGCGTTTATTAGACGGCAGCGGCATGATGATATAGATTTTGTCCTTAAATATGCCCGCGCCTGAGTGGGGGAGGCCTTCTTTTTCGCTGCCGGCCATAGGGTGGCCGCAAATGAAGTCAACGTCATCACGAAGTATATCGCTCAGATGATTGACGATCTCCCGTTTTACTCCGGCGATTTCCGTTACAATCGCGCCCGTCTTAAAGAAAGATTTCTGACGGGTCAAGAACGCGATACTGTCCTGCGGGTACAAGCAAACGAAGACAATATCGCACTGCGCCAGCATAGCGGGGGCGTCTTGGGGGGCAAAGCCGCCGTCAATGAGGCCGTCCGCGCGCGCGCGCTCAAGCGCGGCGGGATTTTTGTCCAGCGCGAGAATCCTGTAGTCATCGGGGAGCGCGCGCAGGGCTTTTGCGAAAGAGCCGCCCATAAGACCGAGTCCTGCGAATCCGGCAGTCTTAGACATGGATACCTATCGCTTCGCGGATTGATTCCACGAGCGTCTTTCGCCCCTCAACATTTCCGGTAAGCGGAGGCACTTCGACGACAAGCGGATATTCGCCGGAGAGCTGCCATTGTATCAATTCATCGCGCAGCCATACGGCGGCTTGTTCGCTGAGTATGAGGATTTTGCACGTGGGCGGCTCTTTCCTGCGGGAGGCCGCGTCTGCGGACGGCGCAGCCGCGTCTTTCCTGCGGACGGTCATGGCGGTGAACGCTTGAAGCGCCTCGTCCGCGTTTGAGACGGCGCATCCGTCAACGCCGGCAAAGCGGAAGGCGGTCAGCAGTTCGTCTTCGCCGATGAAGTAGTAGTCCATGACGCGCGGTTAGAGGATGAGGATAAGAAGCCCTACCAGAAAGCCCCACAGACAAATGCCTTCGGCAAGGCCGACAAAGGGCATCGCTTTTCCAGACAATTCGGCGTTTTCGCTCATCGCGCCCATAGCTGCCGCGCCTATATGGCCGACGGCTATGCCTCCGCCGATGCAGGCTATGCCTACGGCGAGCGCGGCGGCGATATAGCGAACGCCGTTTCCGCCCCCTTCCACCGCCGCCTGTTCCTGCGCGAAAACCGCCGCCGGTATAAAAAGATACGTTAGTCGTGCAATAAATCTTTTCATAATATCCTGTTTCTCCTATGCGCCCCAGTATAGCGTTAAATCGTCCGAAACGCTAGAGGGGAGGGAGTCAGTTGTCAGTTGCCGGTTGTCAGTTGTCAGTTACCGGCAGCCGGTTGTCAGGGGTTCGGGCGCCGGGGGCCGGGGTTCGGGGGGATGAGAGGGGATTTCAGATTTCTGATTTCAGATTTCAGGGGAGGGAAGAAAGTTGTCAGGCGCCGGATTTCAGTTTTCGGGGGAGGGAAGAAAGTTGTCAGGCGCCGGATTTCAGTTTTCGGGGGAGAAAGAGGAATGGCCGGGGGCCGGGGGCCGGGGGTCGGGATGACGAGGCGAAGGCGGGCTGCCGGACGGCGCGCGCTCTAACCAGTCTATGACATACTATAACCAATCTATGACATACTATAACCAATCTATGACATACTATAACCAATCCGCGACATTCTATAACCAATCTATGACATACTATAACCAATCCGCGACATACTATAACCAGTCTATGACATACTATAACCAGTCTATGACATACTATAACCAATCCGCGATATTCTCTAACCGGCGAATAGCTCCCCGCCGTCCGGCGGAGGAGATTTCAGAAAGATGAGAGGAGATTTCATATTTCGGATTTTAGTTTTCAGATGGATGAGCCGAAACCCGGCCCCCGACCGCCGCCCGTTTCCCTCCGGCAACTGACAACTGACAACCGGCAACCGCCCCCTCTCATTATTGACACGCGAAGGGGAAGCGAACTATTATGAGGGGAGGCGGGCGGGAGAGAGCCTGTCTACGCGAGAGTGGTGAAATTGGCAGACACGCCAGACTTAGGATCTGGTGCCGTAAGGTTTAAGGGTTCAAGTCCCTTCTCTCGCACTCGCGGACGGCGCGTAAAGCCTGCGATATACGTAAAAGTATGACGCGGGCTTGCCCGAAGCGGATGCCCCTCTGCCGGCCTTATTCTCTTCTTTTCCGGCGGGGGGCATTTTTGCCAATACGGCGGCACGAACCAGCCCGTAGTACCCGCCGGAATACCAGATTTCCTTATAAACACTTTCCTGCGCCGCCTCGACAATGTCGTTTCCCCTTCCGTCCTTGCGCCGGTAGACCGACCCCCACCACAAGGCGGGCAGCGAATATTTTTTTGACCCCGCCGGCACAATAAACGAGTATGCCTGTTTGACGGCGATGCCTTCGGGCAGCCGCGCGTTAATCAGGCGAATGAACGCGGCCTCCTCGAAAGGCCGCTCCGTGTCAATCAGGGCGATTTCTTGTTCCGCGTTGATTCCCACGGCAAGCGGCGATGCAAAATCGAGCTTTACGGACGGATTAAAGCCCTGCGTCCACGCAACGGGGATGTCCGCCCGCAGCGCCGCGCGGGCAAAAACCTCCGCGGTGGCAAGATGGGAAAGCAGCGCGGCCTTCCCCCGCTTTGTATAGGCGAATAAAATCCTATACGAGTCGCAAGGACGCGCCGGAACGGAAAGAGAACGCGGGGCCGGGGGCCGGGGGCCGGGGGCCGGGGAAGAAGCGGACGGGAGCGCGGCCTCGCGGGGTGTCGGCGCGGCCTCGCGGAGCGGGCAGATACCGCAGGCGGAACAGCTTTGCGCGCACGTCTGCGTGAGTTCCTGCCGGCGCGCTCTCTCCCATTCCTTCAGCAGAAACTCTTTCGAGACGCCGCTCCGTACAACCTCCCACGGAAGCGCCTCGCCGGTATCGCGCTCCCTCAGTATTTCAGCGCAAAGTTCCGCGTGCGCGCCGGTAATCCCGCGCCATACATCCTTCTTAAAATGCTCGCTCCAGCAATCAAGCCGGCAGCCTGCATGAAACGCCTCCTCGATAAGCCCGCCCGACCGTTCGTCCCCGCGCGAAATAAGTCCCTCAAGCGCCGAAATAAACGGGTCATGCAGCTTGATATGATGCCCCTGTAGAGAATCGCGTATCTTATACAACTTCCTGCGCGCAGTCTCTTCGTCCATTTGAACCGCCCACTGAAAAGGCGTATGCGGCTTAGGCACAAATACACCGATTGATACGTTAAACTTCATCCTGCTGCGCTTCGCCGCATCAGTAATAAAGCTGATTATCGCATCCTCTTCAGCATATTCTTCCCCGTCAAATACAGGCAGCCCTATCATAAAATAAAACTTCGCCGATTTGTATCCGTTTTGCCTGGCTGCGGCAAGAATGTCCGTTACCATATCCAGCGTAACCTGCTTGTTTAACGAAAGCTGATGCCTGTCGTCCGGCGTCTCGACCGCAAACGTAAGACCGCTCTTGCGTACCAGAGAAACCTTGTCCAGCAAATCAAACGACAACGTCGATACATGAAGGCTGGGAAGCTGAAACGATACTTTGTATTTGGCAAAGCGATTATTGAGCCTGTCCAAAAGCTTCTCTATGTCCGTATAGTCGCCGGAAGATAACGAAGAAAGACTTATCTCGCGGAAACCCCCTTCCGTTATATAGGCCGCCGCCTCCTCTTCGATAACCTCAATTGTCTTTTGCCGGTGCGGCCTGTACCAAATGCCCGCATGACAAAACCGGCATCCGTTGGGACAGCCCCTCATAATTTCCAGCGAAGCATGCTGCTGGATGATACGCGCGCTTGGGATAGGAAATATCGCCGGACGCGGCGCGTGCGTTTCAAAGCCCGTGTCAACCGCCCGCTCAACGCCGGTCTTACCGGGAATCCATACCGATGGATGTTCGGCAAGACGGGCGATAATATCTTTCTTTAACCCGCCGGCCTGTTTCATAGCGCGTATCTGCGGAATAAGATTATTAAAAAAAGAATCCTCCGCTTCTCCTATCCAAAAAATATCGAAGAACCGCGCATACGGAAGCGGGTTTGAACAACACGGACCGCCGGCAATTACAACCGGATCATTCTCTCCACGATCCGCGCTGTGTAATTCCAGTTTGGACGCCTTTAATATAGAAAGAATGGTAACCGCGCAGAGTTCATAAGAAATCGTAATCATTAGTAAATCCGAACTGCGTAACGCCAAGCCCGTATCAAGCCCATACAAAGGAACGTTTTTCTCTGCAAGCAGTTTTTCAAAATCAGGAGCGGGAGCAAATGCGCGGTCGCAGGAAACATCGTAAATGTTGTTAAGCCTATTATAAATTATTTTGAATGCATTATTGGACATTCCTATTTCATAAAGATCGGGAAACACAAATACCGTTTGAAGAGAAGCCTCACGCCGCGCAAGACAACCTGATTCCCCGCCGGCATATCGCGCCGGAGATTCACAGCAAAACAAATCCTTCCCTACAGCATCCAGTATATCGATATATTCACGGCCGCTGTTTTTCATAACGTCAGGTTATAACACGGTATAATGATGATTTCAAGCTAATTTAACGTTGATATGAATCCGGTGTTATTACATTCAACGAATTCCGCCTCATCTTGCGTCCCCCCGCTTGACATAATTTCACGCTCTGTGTTACCCTGCTTCCAGTATGAAAATAGGCGGACGAACCAAACTACGCCATAACGGCGTTTTACCCAGCGAAACAGCGCGTACAGCGGCGATTACACGCTCTGTACAGCCTGATATTTTCTTCGCCCCCCCCCCCCCCGCAGCAGTTGCCGGTAGTCAGTTATCAGTTGCCGGTAGCCAGTTATCAGTTGTCAGTGTTTTAGTTCGAAATAACTTACCAAACCAAGACATCACTCTTCATTCTCATATATCGAACGCAAGACTGGCAACTGACAACCGGCAACCGGCAACTCAACACGCATACACCGCGCCCACACGCGCAAACTCATATAGCAACTCACAAGGAGACTCCCCATGTCAGTCATTAATAACGTAACCGAGACGCTTCACCGCATACGCGCGAAGCTTTACCCGAACTACCTGCACGGCATTGACGGCGCGTTTATCGCGCGCACCGATGACGAGGCTTCGCTGTCCATCGAGGC